>CAJWGK010000018.1 GCA_913030895.1 uncultured Flavobacteriaceae bacterium
GAAATAATAAAAAAACCCACCAACAAACCAAGGCCTGAAGGTGGGTATTAATCAATGAAATTATTTTATTGCTTGGCTTCCAACAATTGATTGACCATCAACTTAAGCTCCTCAATTTCATTTGACTGAGCTTCGATCTGCTTTTGTTGTTCATGCTCAAAAATCCCTGGAGCAGAAAGTGAGATATAGCCTTTTTTGAGCTTTAAATAGGCACCTAAACCAACGTTGGGGTAAAAACGGGTAAAACTATTCAATGCTCCATCGTTATCATGCGCAAGATTGAGATCGTTAAAATTGAGGTTGACATTGTTTCCTCCCCCTTGTATTCCTAAGAAAAGAGAATTATTATTCCCCAAAGGTAGGCGATAGGAAAAGGTGGCAAACAATTGCGTTTGACGTTCGTTAAAAGTTTTGTCAACCAATATCATAGCCCCAAAGCTCAACCTTCTTTCATACCCAGGAAATGACAGGGTAAAGGCTTGGACAGTTGGGGCATCGGCTATGCCTTGCCATTGGTTTCTAAATGTGTTGTTAATTGAAGTATATCCATCAACACCTGTCGCAGCAGGATTGAACAGTTGCAAATGCTTTTGATAAAATGCAATTTGAGTATCCTGCTGTGACCAACCCACTAGAGAAATGACTAGGGCAACAATTATATAGGTTTTTTTCATATCGATCTGGGTAAAATTTTAAGTCTGTTATGATTAATCTGAAATGTACAACCAACCTTGATTATCTATTTTTCCATCGTCATCGAAATCAATTAGAAATAGATAAGGTCCTGTCGGTAGGGTTTCACTATTTTTTTTATAATGACCACCCCAATCATTATTATAGCCGTTTTGTGCATTAAAGACCTCTTCTCCCCAACGGTTAAGTACAGACAACTTAGCATTGGGATATTGTTCTATTTTGTCAATAATCCAAGTATCATTTTTACCATCACCATTTGGAGTAATGGCTTGAGAAATATTTTCTGAATCAATAAGTGGGATATTGTGCATCATCAGGGTGAAAGCTTGATATTTTGACAAATCAACCACTTCAGTAGATTGAATTGTACCATCAATAAGAGAGTTTTGGTTTCCTCCTGTGAGAGATTTTTCTGACAATTCACTGGGTATTGGCACCCAATGAGTACCATCAAAGCCTCCAATAGTGATTAAATCAAGTACCAAATCGGGTCTTGGAGCAACCCCAAGCAATTTGTCAATATTAGAAAATACATTCCAAGAAAGGACTAGCTTGGCTTGCCCAGTAGGATTGCGCAACTCCCAGAAATGGGTGTCACTCACCTGATTGATGCCATCAACAGTGGCAGTTAAATCATGACCACGATGCTGGTAGGCTATATCAAAGTGATCTGAACCGCTTTATTCATCAAGACGAATAGGCTGTAATACATTGTCATGCCCAACTGGAAAAACGAATTCACTTGCATTGTAAAACCTTATAAAGCCGTCAACGTGGGTATCGTGATCCGCCCGATCCCAACCGCTATCTCCTGAAAACGAGAAGGTTCCAGATTGAGCACCTCGGTCTGTTATTATTTTACCTGATTCAAAATACAGGTCACCTGACAATAAATGAACCTCATTTTGTGGGGCAATATAGATGTCCCCAAATAAAGCGAATTGTGAAAAAGAAGTTTGAATAAATAGGACTATTGTGCAAAATGCACCAAAAAGTCGAAAAGGGTAGATTGACATAAGTAGGTAACTTTATATAATTATTGATGTGGGGTATTACAAACATACTATATTCTTTATTGTTAGGGATTAAATAAAGGCTAAAATAAATTGACTAATTTTTCCAAAGTGAAGAAACGAGCAAATCAATTTCGTTTCCATCAGCGATTACCCAAAAAGCGGCTAGATCAGGACGAGATTCAATTAGTTGTTTTCCCATTTCAACAGGCATGACCATAAGTGCGGTCGCCCAAGCATCCGCCGTCATACAGTCGCGCGCTTTTACCGAGGTGCTTAGTGTTTTGGAGGCGATAGCCAAACCAGTTAAGGGATTTATTGAGTGAACAAAGCGTTGGCCTGTAACAGGCTCAATACGGTATTTTCTATAATTACCAGAACTCGCCAATGCCTGATTTTTTAAATATAGGGTTTGAATAAATTTACGCTCATTCCCTTGTGCGGGGTCGTCAATGGCAATTTTCCAAGGTTTATTGTTTTTAGGGCTGTTGCCGTATGCCACAATCTCCCCCCCGATCTCTACCATATAATTTAAATCCCCTAATTCTGCCAAATATTTGCCTATCACATCGACCACATAGCCTTTGGCGAGAGCGTTAAAATCAATGTAAATATCAGGGTGTTGCTTTTTAATAAGCCCATTGGGTAGAAGTCTTACTTTTTCCCAACCAGTAAGTAACAGTAAACTGTCTTGCTGATATTGATTTACTAGATTTAGCGGTTTTTCAGGACCAAAACCATAGGCATTGACCAATGCGCCCACAGTAGGATCAAAATAACCGTCAGTAGCCTGCCAAATCTCGGTAGCTTTATTAAAAACTTTTTTAAAATGTTGATCCACGACTATAGTGGTATCGCCACTATTGATTTTGGAAATGGCTGAATTGGGCAGGTAAGTAGACAGGGATTTGTTGAGCACGTAGAACAATGAGTCTACACCTTTTTGGACTTGTACCTCAGGAATTTCGGAAGTGTATTGGATATTATAGGTGGTTCCTAAGGCGAGCCCCTGTAGGCTTTTGGCATTTTTAGGAATCTGGCTACAAGAGAGCATCGCAAAGGCGATAATCAGGCTAATCCACCATTTGAAGTCCGTCAAAATTGACTGCATAGCTATCGTTTTGCGTTAATGGTAAATTGTAATCCTCGGCATTGGCAAAACCAACCCCCGCGAAATAAGTGGTGGCTTTGTATTTGATACCGTGATCCCTTACTTCTTCCATGAGCTTGGCATCAAAGTTTTTGGGATTTTCAGGATAGAGACACCCCCTGACTACAATGAAATGAAGTTTTTGGTCTTTCAGACAAACAAATTGCGGGTCTTTTTTGGGCTGTGAGTTGACAGCAAGGAATTCAAAACCTTGATCCGTAAGGAAGTCTCCCACCTCTTTCATGGCCAACTTGTGGATGTCCTCAGACTGGAGCATTTTATCCTCCGAAATCGTCGAAGCGAACATTTTCGGGTGGAATCCCGAAATCATCAGCCATTTTTTCAACGGCTTGGTTCATCAACGGCGGTCCACAGAAGTATACTTCAATGTCCTCTGGTGCATCGTGATGATTGAGGTAGTTTTCAATCACACACTGGTGAACAAAACCTTTAAATCCGTCACCCTCGCCATGAAGACCATCTTTAACCTTCCAGTTGTCTTCCTCAAGAGGTTCAGAAAGCGCAACATAAAAATTAAAGTTTTCAAAATCTTTTTCAAGCGCTCTGAAATGATCTAAATAAAACAATTCTCTTTTGGAACGTCCTCCGTACCAGAAAGTAACCTTCCTGCCTGTTTTAAGGGTTCTGAACAATTCGTATAAGTGGGAACGCATTGGAGCCATTCCGGCACCTCCACCCACATAGAGCATTTCAGATTCAGAGTGATTGATAAAAAACTCTCCATAAGGACCAGAAATGGTCACATTATCTCCTGCTTTTTTGGAAAATATATAGGAGGAAGCAATACCAGGATTGACGTCCATCCAATCGTTTTTATTTCGATCCCAAGGCGGGGTAGCAATTCTAACATTGAGCATGATTTCACGACCCTCTGCAGGGAAAGAGGCCATTGAGTAGGCTCTTTCTACTGTTTCAGGATTCTTCATTACTAAAGGCCAAAGGTTAAACTTATCCCATTCAAGTTTGAACTTGTCTGGTTCACCAGGATGCTCGTCTGGGTGGGCAGATATGTCCATATCGGCGTAATTAACCTCACACTCGGGAATTTCAATTTGAATATAACCCCCTGCCTCGTAATCCATCGCTTCAGGAATTTCCACAACAAATTCTTTAATAAAGGAGGCAACGTTCCAGTTTCTTAACACCTTAGCTTCCCATTTTTTAATGCCGAAAACTTCCTCAGGAACCTGAATGACCATGTTTTCTTTGACTTTAACCTGACAACCCAAACGCCATCCATCGGCAATTTCTTTTCTGGTAAAATGCGGGGCTTCGGTCGGTAAAATTTCACCGCCACCCTCGAGTACCTGACACCTACATTGAATGCAGGTTCCACCACCGCCACATGCGGAGGGTAAAAATATTTTATTGTTACCAAGTGTAGTCAATAATGTACTCCCAGAGGAAACTTCAACGTCGTTTTCTCCATTAATCATTAAACTCACTGGTCCCGAAGGCAAAAGTTTAGCCTTCGCCCCTAAAAGCATTCCCACCAATAAAAAGGTGACTACCAAAAAAACAACAATACTCGCTAAAACGACTGAAAAATCCATCTCTAAATCTATTATAATTTAATCCCCATAAAACTCATAAAACCCAATGCCATCAAACCTGTTATAATAAAGGTAATGCCCAAACCTCTTAAAGGTGCAGGAACATTTGAATAAATAATTTTTTCTCTGATTGCTGCAATTGCTAAAATTGCGAGGAGCCAGCCTACGCCAGATCCCAAACCATAGATTGCAGATTCTGATACACCAGAAAAATCTTTCTGTTGCATAAATAAAGACCCTCCTAGTATTGCACAGTTCACTGCAATAAGTGGCAAGAAAATCCCCAAAGCACCGTAAAGTGCAGGTGCAAATTTTTCGACAATCATCTCCACCAGTTGCACCATAGAAGCAATAACTGCAATAAACATGATAAAACTTAAAAAGCTCAGGTCAATTTCCGCATAGGAAGGATCAAGCCATTGTAGTGCTCCAGGTCGCAACAAATAAGTATCTAGTAAAAAGTTAATCGGAACGGTGATGGCCAAAACAAAGATGACTGCAAGCCCTAAACCTACCGCAGTTTTAACGGTTTTGGATACTGCCAAATATGAGCACATACCCAAAAAATAGGCAAAGATCATGTTCTCGATAAATATGCTTTTTACGAATAAATTTAAATAAGCTTCCATGATCTAGTTCTTCTCAATTAGTTTTCTGTTGCGTGCACGTTGAATCCATATAAATATTCCAACGGTGATCAAAGCCATTGGAGACAACAGCATCAATCCATTATTTTCGTATCCCATTTCATAAAATGATTCGGGAATAATTTGAAATCCGAATAGTTTTCCTGATCCAAAAAGTTCTCTAAAAAAAGCAACGACAATAAGAATAAATCCATAACCAGCAGCATTTCCAATTCCGTCCAAAAAGGATTTCCAAACACCATTACCTAAAGCAAAGGCTTCCAAACGACCCATCACAATACAATTGGTAATGATCAATCCGATAAAAATGGATAACTGCTTACTGACGTCATAGGCATAAGCTCTTAGAATTTGATCCACTAAAATTACCATAGAGGCCACAACAACCAACTGGACGATAATTCTAATACGGTTGGGAATCAAATTTCTCAAAAGGGAAATAATCACGTTACTGGCACCCATAACGGCTACTACAGATAAGCTCATTACTAAGGCAGGCTTTAGCTGAACGGTAATTGCCAAAGCGGAGCATATTCCAAGTACCTGAACGGTGATGGGATTGTTGTCATCCAAAGGATCAGTCAATAAAGCGCGATTCTTTTTAGAAAACAATGGCTCAGCTTCTTTATTTAGAAAAAATAAAGTAGGTTTCTTGGAAGTAGATGCTTTTTTATCTGCCATGGCGGTTTAATTTATTACAGCAACTGCTGATTTTTCTTTATCAAAATAGGGCAGGTAATGGTTTAACCTTTCCATAATCATATCGGTAACGCCGTCACCGGTAATGGTAGCGCCTGAAATGGCATCTACTTCGTGATCATTTTTGTCAGTATCTTTTGGATCGTTATTGGTCTTGGATACGTTGATTCCAACCAATTTTCCAGAAGTATCAAATACTTTTTCTTCTTTAAATCTGTCCATAAACCATTGTTGGGTAATCTCTGCTCCCAATCCGGCAGTTTCTCCTTTATGGTCAAAAACCGCACCTTGAATGGTGTTAATATCAGACTTTAAGGCGATGTAACCCCAGATGGCGTCCCACAGCCCTGAACCGCGGAGCGGAATAATATAATAATTGACATTTTCGACTACTGCTTTGTATAATGGAAAACGCTGCTCACTGGCTGGTTTCTTAATTTCATTATTCAATTTAATCTGAAAAGCATCTACATTTTGATCAACATTACCCATATGATCCAATGCAAGGGTGCTATTGACATACTTTTTGTAAAGACTTTCAGCTTTTTCTCTATCGGTTTGAATTCCTATGGTTGAGAGAATATTTTGCATTTTTTCTTTGCGTACATTATCAGCTTGAAGCGATTTAAGGGAACTGGCAGTAAAAGCTAACGTGGAAGCGACAACCAATACCATTAAGGTGGCAAAAATAAAAGTGTATGAATTGCTATCTCTATTCATAATTAAGCTGTTTTAAGGGCAGCGACCCATCTTTTCTTACGTTTGGAAATATTTCCTTGAACTACATAATGATCAATGGTGGGTGCAAATACATTCATTAATAAAATGGCTAACATTACCCCTTCTGGGTAAGCAGGATTAAAGACTCTTATCAAAATACAGAATACACCGATAAGTAAACCGTAAATCCATTTTCCTTTGTTGGTTTGTGCACCAGATACCGGATCGGTAGCCATAAATACAAGTCCAAAAGCAAATCCTCCAACTACCAAGTGGTTAACCCAAGAAAAACTCATCAAGGCGTTGGCTCCCCAAAAGTTGAACAACAACCCAACAACAGCGGCGCCAATGACACCACCCAACATAATTCTCCAACTTCCCACGCCAGTAGCAATCAGTATTATTGCACCAATCAGCACAAAAAATGCAGAAGTCTCGGCAATCGAACCGGGTATGGATCCTTGAAACATTTCAAAAAAGCTGTAGTTTACATTTCCACCCGCAGCTAGAGTTCCTAATATGGTTTCTCCTGAAATACCATCCATACTTGAAGCCTCAGAGACCCAAACTTTATTTCCTGACATATAAGTGGGGTAGGCAAAAAATGCAAAAGCTCTCGCAGTAAGTGCTGGATTTAAAATATTCATTCCTGTACCGCCAAAAGCCTCTTTTGCGATCAAAACCGCAAAAGCTACAGAGACAGCGACCATCCACAAGGGGATATCTACAGGCATGATCATTGGAATTAAGAGTCCAGTGACCAAGTAACCTTCGTTAACTTCATGTCCTCTGTAAACCGCGAAAATAAACTCAATGGTCAAGCCCACTACATACGAAACAATGATCATTGGAATAATTTTCCATGAACCATGGATAAAAGCATCCAAAAATGTGAATGCTTCTCCCGTTTGGGAATAATATTGGTAACCAGTGTTGTAAATACCATAAATCAATGCAGGCATCAACGCAATAATTACGGTTACCATAGTTCTTTTTAAATCCACCGCATCACGGATATGCGCACCCGTTTTGGTGGTGTGATTGGGAACAAATAAAAAAGTATCAAAAGCGTTTATCGCTGGTGCGTACCTTTCCCATTTTTGACCTTTTCCAAAAGGTCTTTTTAAATCGTCTAACTTTCTCCTCAAAAAATTCATCCTACCTCTTTTATCATTAATTCTATTCCTTCTCTAATGATTTCTTGTGCCTCAATTTTAGATGTGCTGGCATAATCAATCAATCCAAAGTCTTCAGGAATCACCTCGTAAATTCCAAGTGCTTCCATTTTTTCTATATCTCCTGCCATACAAGCTTTGAGTAGTTGCATGGGGTAAATGTCCATTGGGAAAACTTTTTCCATTTCACCAGTGACCACAAATGCTCTTTCCTCACCATTCATATTGGTATCAACGTCGTAACCCTTTTTACCAAATAACCAAGAAAGTGATGTATTGGAAAGGCTCGGTATTTTATTATCCATAAATGGCAACCATCCAAACATCCGATAGTGGTTACCTTCTGGAATGATGGTCAAAAGATTATTGTAAAAATCTATATATCCTTGATCTGAGACACTCACACCCGAGAGTACATCACCATTGATGTAACGATTTTGAATGTCATTATTTATTCCAGCTATTTTGGTTAAACTAGAAATTTTCGCCCCAATATGGGTTTTAATGTATTGCGGATAAATCACTGAACTTCCTGCCACGGCAATGGTTCGCTGTGCACTAAATTCTCCTGAAGAGAATAGTTTTCCAATATTAACAACATCTTCTGGGCGAACCTCCCAAACATTTTCTCCCATGTTGATTGGATTATGATTGTGCATTTGCACACTGACATTTCCAGCAGGATGCGGACCTTTAATGGCTATAAAATTAACGTCTTTTATATTATGGAAGAACCCCGAAAAAGAGGCATCTATACTCAGATTTACAGGGTTGTCAACCAATTGATTTAGCACATCAATTCCAATTTGAAAATCATCTTTATTATTCTTGAGTAAAAATTGAAAGTCAACATCTAAAGGTGCAGTAGAAAATGTAGATACATAAATTGCTTTTGGCACCACTTGCGGATCAGCTAAAATACCATAGGGACGTTGTTTTATAAAAGGCCAAGCACCGCTACTAAGTAAAACTTCCATGGTAGCTGCACGATCCATTTTATCAAGTGCACCTATACTGTGTTTTGCTGGACTTGCGTCACTACTCTGAATTACAATTTCTAATATCTTACGCTTGGCTCCCCTACGAATTTCCTTTATTACCCCCGAAGCTGGAGAAACAAAAAGAATTTTGGGATCGTGTTTGGCGTGAAAAACAGGAGCTCCTTTCACCACTTCATCTCCCTCCTTGACCATTAGCCGCGGCGTTATACCAAAAAAATTGTCTGGCTTTAAGGCGAAGGTATTTGATGGTTTAGCTTCAGTGAGTAGTTTATTGGCCTCACCTTTCAAATTAATATTTGCACCTCTATTAATGCGAATGCCTTGAGACATATATGAAAGTTTCTAAAATCAAAGACAAATTTACTATAAAAGCCCCACCTCTAAAAGTGAATAAATAGCAAAATTCAGTAATTTATAATAATTCTAAATAGTTGTTTAAGTTATTATACTGCCTTGCTCTATGTAAAGACCGAAATCTATTTAAATTCATAACTTTACGGCATGTTTAAAAAGACATTGCTTAAACAATTTGCGTTCTTATTTTTTATTACCAACAGTATTTTTGGTCAAGCAGCAGTTGAAGTCGTAAGCCCAGATTTCATCAAATCCATTGTGTTTAAATCTCAAAATGAGACGCTTCAATTTCCACTTGTTGTTCTTGGGGAATCTTTTGAAATTTCATTTGATGACCTCAACGGTGATGAGCGGAATTATTATTATCGCATAAAATACTACAATCACGATTGGACACCCTCAAATCTTTTTAAAAACGAATATATGCAGGGTTTTGATGATCTGAGAGTTGATAATTATCGAACTTCATTTAATACCCTTCAAACTTATACTCATTATGAACTTAGATTACCTAATGAAAATACGCAGTTTTTGGTAAGTGGTAATTATATGTTAGAAATCTACAATGAAGATGACTCAATGATTTTTTCGAGAAAGTTTTTGATCTATGAAAACAAAGTGAATGTTGGGGCGGCAGTCTATAGAACAAGAAACTTATCATTTTATCAAACCCACCAAAGTGTGCAATTTTCAATTAGCCCAGAGGAAGGAAAATTTTTTAGGGATCCTGAAAATCTAGTGCACACGGTAATCCTTCAAAATGAACAATGGAATACTGCAATCACAGGAGTCAAACCACAATATTTTAACGTTAACCGGCTGGAATATCGATACGATTTGGACACGCGCTTTGAGGGGGGAAATGAATATCTTTTTTTTGATACCAAAGACATCAGAATTACTGGGTCAAATATTAGTTTGGTAGAGCTCAACCGCTTGTATGAGAGCTATTTAAACACAAACTTTCTGAGAAGAGGATACCCCTACAGCTTCAATTCAGACATCAATGGAGATTTTATCATAAGAACAGTTCAGGGGACAGCAGACGGAGATGTCGAGGCAGACTACAGCTGGGTACATTTCAGCTTATCCGCGCCAAAATTTCTGAAGGATCAAGACGTTTACATTTACGGGAAATTTAACAATTATCAACTGACGGAAGAAAACAAAATGTATTACAACGCAGGTTTGGAAATATATGAGGGGGTGATGTTGTTAAAACAAGGAATATACAACTATAAATACGTTGCTAAAACATCCGATCAAGTATTACTCAACGCACTGAGCGATTCCCATGCGCTGACAGAAAATCGTTATTTAATTTTGGTTTATTACAATGAATTAGGAACAAGGTACGATGCGCTGATGGGAATAGGTGAAACCTCTTCTTTTGAAATACTCGATTAAAACCATTTTTATAATCCTAAATTATTGATCATCAAAGCTTTTTTGATTATATTAGCAATAGGTAATATGTATTTAAAAAAATGATTCAACAGGTAACAAGAGGAATTAAAATTTCGGTTCAATCGGAATATGAAGGTAGTTTTTTAAAAGACAACTTTCTCCACTATGCCTTTACCTATACCATTGAAATTGAAAACCAAAGTAAAAGTGCTGTTCAACTTCTCACCCGTCATTGGAAAATCTTGGAAGCACTAAATAAAACACAATATGTGAATGGAGATGGTGTCGTTGGAAAAAAACCAGTCATCAATCCTGGCGAAGTTCACAAATATAAATCAGGATGTTTGCTTTCCTCAGCCGTTGGAGCAATGAAGGGCGCTTATATTATGATTGACTTCTCTTCGACAAAGAAATTTAATGTAGAAATTCCTCCATTCAAGCTTACCGCACCTTTTATATTAAATTAATTGATTGGTAGATAAACCAACTTTTTAGTTTCAAAAAATGATTCACTAAAATAGGTGTTTAGTGAAACTACTTTTGCTTTTTTGTATGCTTTTAATTCCGCACCTAGATCACCACCCTTAAGGCATAACAGTCCATTTTTTTTATCATTAAGATGCTTTTCAGCAATCTTATCACCGACCCAATGCACTAAAGTTTCCATGGGTGCCACTGCTCTACAAACGACGAAATCAACAGCTAGATCTAGCTTTTCCATTCTGTCATTAAAGGTATGTACATTATCCAAACTTAATTCTTCTTTGATACCATTAATCACCTTAATTTTTTTTCCAATGCTATCCACCAAATAAAAATTTACATCAGGAAATAAAATGGCAAGTGGAATACCAGGAAATCCCCCTCCAGTTCCAACATCCATTACTTTACTGCCCGATTTAAATTGTAAATATTTTGCAATGGCTAGGGAATGAAGCACATGATGCAAGTAAAAATAATCCATGTCTTTTCTGGAAATTACATTAATTTTCGTATTCCAGTCTGAATAAAGGCTATACAAGGATTCCAGCTTGCTGAGTTGGGAATTATTAAGGTTTGAAAAGTAGTTTGTTATTAAATTCAAGCAAAAGATTTTTATAAAACTAAAAAGAATGACCTAAAATTCAATATTTTTACCATTGCAACGTATATAAATTATGTCTAAAAGATTAGTTCCGCGTTTTTCGCGAAAAGAGTCCCAAGAATTTTTTCAAACACTTAATAAGAGGGTCAACCAGTATTTTAAAGATCACAAAATGCCCAAAACAGGGAATTGGCGATTGTATACCAAAACGGTAGTGATGTTTACCCTTTTGATCGCCCCTTATGTTTTAATTCTCTCACTGAATATTAACGACTGGATAAAACTGTTACTCGCAATGATTACCGGTATTGGTATGGCTGGCGTGGGAATGAATGTAATGCACGATGGGAATCACGGTTCATTTTCCAAGCACCAGTGGATCAATAAGCTCATGGGTGGTAGCATATATGTCTTGGCGGGAAATGTTTTTAATTGGAAAATTCAACACAACGTTTTACACCACACTTACACCAATGTTCACGGTCATGACGAAGACCTTGAAGCGGGAAGGGTTTTGCGTTTTTCGAAACACGCGAAGTGGATGCCTCATCACCGTTTCCAACACCTGTATTCTGTTCTTCTTTATGGGTTGTTGACAATTAACTGGGCTATTTTTGCAGACTTTTCTCAACTAAAGAGATATCAAAAAAGAAAGCTCTCCTACGTCAACAGTAAAAGTCATAAAACACAATGGATAGGGTTGATCGTATCTAAATTAGTCTATTTTTCCATCTGGATTTTATTACCCATATTTATTTTTAGCATTGCTTGGTGGAAAGTACTAATTGGTTTTGTTGTCATGCACTATACCGCTGGTTTGATATTGAGTTTGGTATTTCAATTGGCTCATGTTATTGGAGAGGCTGATATGCCACTGCCAGACCAAAAAACAGGGAATTTAAAAAACTCTTGGGCTGTTCACCAATTAATGACAACCGTTAATTTCTCAACCAAGAATAGGATTGTAAACTGGTTTACAGGTGGGCTCAACCATCAAATTGAGCATCATATTTTCCCACACATAAGCCATATTCATTACACTAAAATATCTGCAATTGTTAAAAAAACCGCAAGGGAATTCAATCTCCCTTATAATGAATACCGCACTACTCGGAGCGCAATTTTATCACATTTTAGATTTTTAAAACAAATGGGCATGCGTCCCGTTTACGTTCAACCATAAGTCATTTTTTTTCATGCTATCTAATAGGATTAACAGCTTACCCGCATCGGCGACTTTGTCCATGGCGGCAAAAGCGAGAGAATTAAAAAATCAAGGTATAGATATCATCGGTCTCAGTTTGGGAGAGCCAGATTTCAATACCCCTGAATTTATTAAAGATGCTGCCATTCAGGCAGTAAATGATAATTACAATTCTTACTCCCCTGTCGATGGTTATGCTGATTTAAAAGCTGCTATTTGTGAGAAATTTAAGAGAGATAATGGATTAGATTATCAACCCTCACAAGTTGTGGTTTCCACAGGCGCAAAGCAATCAATCGCCAATCTGTGTATGGTATTGCTCGATCCCGGAGACGAAGTATTACTTCCAGCACCTTATTGGGTGAGCTATTCTGCTATTGCCACCCTAGCCGAAGCCAAGTCCACAATTATACCCTCCTCCATTGATTCGGATTTTAAAATCACCCCTGAACAATTAGAGGCTGCAATAACCCCAAAAACCAAGTTGGTGATGTTCAATTCACCTAACAATCCTAGTGGTACAATTTATACTGAGAAAGAATACCGTGCATTAGGTGAAGTGTTAAAAAAATACCCTGATATTTATATATTATCGGATGAGATATATGAGCACATTAACTATGGTACACCACATTTTAGCATTGCTGCCATTGAAGCATTGTATGACCGAACGATTACCGTAAATGGAGTCGCTAAAGCCTTTGCAATGACTGGCTGGCGGATTGGTTATATCGGTGCTCCCGAATGGATTGCCAAAGCTTGTAATAAAATGCAAGGACAGATGACCTCTGGAGCCAATTGCATCGCTCAAAGAGCTACCATCGCAGCCGTTTCTGCTCCTACAACTAAGATTCAATATATGGTTGATGAGTTTAATAATCGCAGGAGCTTGATCCTAAAATTACTAGGGGAAATTCCTGGACTCAAACTCAATGAACCCAAAGGAGCATTCTATGTATTCCCCGATGTTTCGTCATATTTTGGGAAAACCATCAACGGAAAGAAAATTGAAAATGCAAATGATTTTGCCTTATTCCTACTGGAGGAGGCACACGTAGCTACTGTTACCGGAGAAGCATTTGGCAATCCAGATTGCATCAGAATTTCGTATGCCGCTTCTGAGGATGAAATTAAATCGGCAGTAGAAAGAATTAAAAAGGCTTTAAGTCAATAAAAAAGCCTTCTTTCGAAGGCCATTTTTTATTTATCCGTTGATCACCTTTTCTTGATGATTGATTGACTCTTGGTGAATGGCTTTAAAAACTCGTGTGATAAAATCCTCACTTAGTCCGCGTTCAGCCCCCTCAGCTTGCATCGCCTCCAGAATCTCATTCCAACGTTGGTTCTGTAGAACAGCTACATTATTATCCTTTTTAATCTTGCCAATAGATTCCGCAATCTTCATACGTTTACCCAAGGCGTCTAATAAAGTGCTATCAGCAACATCTATTTGCTCTCGGTAGGCTTCCAACTCAGATTGATAACTTTCCTTATCGGTTGTTTTCTGACGGATTTTGAGCTGCTTCATGATCTCAATCAATCGTGTTGGCGTTACTTGTTGTTTGGCATCACTCCAAGCATTATCAGGATCCCAATGGGTTTCAATCATCAAACCATCAAAATTAAGATCTAAAGCCCTTTGACTTAAATCAAAAATCAGATCCCTACGACCAGCGATATGAGAGGGATCACATATTAATGGAATATCAGGAAACTTGTTTTGAAATTCTACTGCAATTTGCCATTCAGGGTTATTACGGTATTTAGATTTGTCGTAAGTCGAGAATCCTCTGTGTATTACACCTAATTTTTTGATATCGGCAGTGTAAAGTCGCTCTAAACCACCCATCCAAAGTGCTAAGTCGGGATTAACTGGGTTTTTCACCAATACAATTTTGTCTGTTCCATGAAGGGCATCGGCAATTTCTTGTATAATAAATGGACTAACAGTAGTGCGGGCACCAATCCAAAGGATATCAATATCAGCCTCCAGAGCTAATTTGACATGGTCTTTGTTGGCTACCTCTGTTGTGGTCATTAATCCAGTCTGTTCTTTCACTTTTTTTAGCCAGTCTAAACCAATGGCTCCTACTCCCTCAAACATACCTGGGCGGGTTCTTGGTTTCCATATTCCAGCACGATAGACAGTTACATCAGTGTCCTTTAATTCATGTGCGATTTTTAAAACTTGCTCTTCGGTTTCGGCACTACAGGGACCAGCGATCACCAGAGGATGCTCCAATCCGAAATCGTCAAGCCAAGTTCTCATTTCTTTAGTGTTTTCCATTTTTTAATTGTTGTTTTTGGTTTTGGCTATTCCTTCTAAAATCTGACGAATACCGTTGATATCTCCTATCTGATCATAGAGCTCGTCAAACTTTTCAGTTTCCAAAAGGGTTTTAAATTGATTTAAATTGTTTATGTATTCAGTTAGTGTTTCACTAATATTATCTTTATTCTGCTTAAAAATGGGAATCCACATACTGGGTGGGCTTTTTGCCAGTCTAACTGTAGAAGCAAATCCACTACCTGCCATGTCAAAAATAGTCGTCTGGTCTTTTTCCTTTTCAATCACAGTTTTTCCCAGCATATAGGAACTGATATGAGAAAGGTGAGAAACATAAGCAATATGTTTATCGTGCTCTAAAGGATCCATTTCGCGCAAGTTCATCCCAATTTTTTTAAACCAATCCTGTGCCCACTCCAGTAGGTCAGGTCTGGTTTTTTGTGTTTCGCAAAGGATTTGAATTTTATTCATAAATAAATTTGGTAAGGCAGCCGCAGGCCCTGAGTATTCTGTTCCTGCAATAGGATGAGTAGCAAGAAACTGCCCTCTTTTAGAATGAAGCGCTACCTCAAAACAGATGGCAGATTTGGTTGAACCAAAGTCAATAATCAATGCGTTGTCATTAACTTCATCAAGCAAGTCAACCAACTGAATAATTGCAATATCTACTGGAATCGCAAGCAGTATTATATCCATTGACTTGATATCTTGCTTATGGAGTGGGAAATCGATTAATCCCAATTCCAAGGATTTTTTTAAATTGGCTTCGCTCCTATTGCTTCCATATAATTGAACATCAGGAATGTGCTCTCGAGCCGACAAGGCTAGTGAACCTCCAATTAATCCTACACCGATGATTCCTACTTTCATTCTTTTGTAATTCTTTCGATTGCACTGCTAATTTGAGCTGCTGGTACGCAAAGTGAAAAACGGATATAGCCTTCGCCTTGGCTGCCAAAGATACTTCCCGGCGTAATAAATACATTGTGATTTTGTAAAATTTCCTCAATCACCTCTACTGAGCTTTTGCTAGTGTCTTTTAATTTTGCCCAAACGAAAAGCCCGCTACTTTGCTGGTCGAATGCTGTATTTAAAAGCGTCGCTAATTTAAAAATCAATTCTCTTCTCTGGGCATAAACATCATTCAATTGTTTAAACCAGTTTTCCTCTGCTCCAAGAGCTGCGATAGCTCCTTGTTGAATTCCAAAAAACATTCCAGAATCCATATTGCTTTTAACCTTGAGTACGGCTTTTATATTTTTTTCATTGCCCACAAGCATTCCTACACGCCAACCTGCCATGTTAAAGGACTTGCTTAGGGAGTTTAATTCCATCCCAACGTCCATTGCACCGGCCACAGACAGCATACTTTCAGGCTGATCGGTCAGGACAAAGCTGTAAGGATTATCATTTACCAAAAGGATATTTTTTTCTTTTGCCCAGCTAATGAGTTTTTTAAAGGTGGTTAACTTAGCGTTGGCACCTGTAGGCATATGTGGATAATTAATCCACATCAGTTTAACTCCGCTTAAATCCATTTGATTTAAGACTTCCAAGTCTGGTTGCCAATCGTTATCAGCCCTAAGGTCATAAAAAACAGGTATTGCCTCCACAAGTCGGGTAACCGACTGATAGGTAGGATAACCAGGATTGGGAATCAACACCTTATCCCCCGGATTCAAAAACGCCATTGAGATATGCATGATACCCTCTTTGGAACCCATCAAGGGTAAAATTTCACTATTAGGATTTGCTTCCACTTGATAGTGTTTTTGATAAAAACCTGCAATGGCTTGCCGCAGTTCTGGTATTCCCTGATAACTTTGATATTGATGTACTTTGGGATGATTAAAGCTCTCTTTTAGTGCATCTACAACTTGGGGGTGTGCTGGTAAGTCTGGACTGCCTATTCCCATATTGATTACGGGTTTGCCCTGAGCTATCATGGCAGCCACTTCCCTCAACTTTTTGGAGAAGTAATATTCCTGAACCGTATTTAGTCTTCTTGCTGTCATGATTTACCAGATTGGTATTCGCCAAGCACCTTAAAGGAGGTGGCCATTATTTCCAATAATGATTTTGCTTTGAAATAATCCGTTGTCTGATCAAAAGTAACATCTACAAAAAAGGCGTATTTACCGGGGGTCTCAATCACTGGAAGGGATTGAATTTTAGTTAAATTTAGATTGCAATCACTGATAACATTTAGGGCTGTTGCCAAACTCCCGCGTTTGTGATCCAACACAAATTTCCAGGCTGCCTTGGTGATATTTTCCTGCTGGCTAAGTTTTTGTTTTTGGATAATTACAAAACGTGTAACATTGTTTTTGATCGTTTGAATAGATTTGTGTAATATTTGTAATCCATAGATTTCTGCTGCCCTAACTCCAGCAATCGCTGCTCGACCTTTAATATTATTATGCTTTATCTTCATGGCTTCTTCCGCAGTATCATGACTTTCGACAAGTTTAATATGCGGGAACTCACGGAAAAACTTTTTACACTGCAAGAGCGCCATTGGATGTGAGTGAACCTCCTCTATATCAGCCATTGATTGCCCAGAAATTGCCATTATATTGTGCTGAATACTAAGGAAATACTCCCCTACAATCATAAGCTCGTACTCGTCCAAGAGCGCATAATTAGGTAGAATAGTCCCTGCAATTGAGTTTTCAATGGCCATTACTGCCTGATCAGAATTACCATTTGCCACAGCCTGTGCTAATCCATCGAAAGTGCTGCACTCCAACAGTGTTTTCTCACTGCCATAGTATTCCGATACCACTTGATCGTGGAATGATCCTTTGACTCCCTGTATGGCTATTTTTTTTATCATCTATTCAAAAAAAAAGTCCCGATAAATCAGGACTTTCTTTGTTAACTATATTTAGTTGGTTATTACAAAGTCCTTCCTGCTTCTTCATAGAAGTAATAAAAAGGAATGTAATAAGTGTTTTCGTTGTTCATTTTATAAATAACGCCACAAAATTAAGATAGGTTTTCACAAAAACAAATGATTTTATAAGTTTTTTATCAGTTAAAAAAAACCTTTTCAAATCATACTGTCCACAATTAATCAAATTAATAAATTCCTTTTTCCAAAAATCTATTGATTATGTATCTTTGTAAGGCTATGAAATTATCCACCTTAAAAAAATTACTCTCTCAAATCCCTGAGATTCGTTTTGAATTATCTGACGGAACGATTATCCCCACTCATGTTCATATCACAGAAGTTGGAGAATTACAAAAAAATTTTATTGATTGCGGAGGAGAGGTTAGAATGGAACGTCTGGTGACAATGCAACTATGGTATGCAGAAGACACCCACCATCGGTTAGAGCCTAATAAGCTGTTGCAAATTATTGAATTATCAGAAAACAAACTTTCGATAGGAGATCATGAGGTTGAGGTAGAATATCAACAATCAACTGTTGGTCGCTATCGTCTTTCGTTTAATGGTTCAGTTTTTCAATTATTATCGACCCAAACAGATTGCCTTGCCAAAGACCAATGTATAATTCCATCAACCAAACCCAAAGTTAGATTAACCGCCTCAGGAGTAAAGTGCGATCCTCAATCGGGCTGTTGTTAGTCATTTTTAAAGAATTTTAATATTATATTTGGTAGGCGTTAATGGAGCGTGGCACTAGTAATTAGCTTATTTTTCCAAAACTTTAATCAGGTTAAATCTACATAACAATTGTGGGAATTAAGATTGAGCAATTATCGAAACGGTATGGTAATTTATCGGTACTAAAAAAAATATCTCTTCACTTCGGTCAAAATGGAGTCATAGGGCTTTTAGGTCCGAATGGTGCTGGAAAGACTACCCTAATGAAAATCTTGACAGGTTACCTTAGTCAATGGGACGGGGAAGTGACCATTGACGGTTATGATTTAAAGAAAGACCTCAAAAAAATCCAACCTCAAGTTGGTTATTTACCAGAAAACAATCCCCTTTACACAGAAATGTATGTAAAAGAATACCTCCAATTCATTGGGCAATTGAATGGATTAAAAAATCCTCCAATTGAGGAAGTGATCGAAAAAACAGGCTTATCGACGCAAGCCACCAAAAAAATTGGTTTACTTTCTAAAGGTTTTAAACAGCGAGTCGGGCTTGCTGCCGCGCTCCTTCATGATCCTAAGTACCTAATATTGGACGAACCCACAACAGGGCTTGACCCCAACCAAATGATTGAAATTCGAAAACTAATCGAAGATTTGGGAAAAGAAAAAATAGTTTTTCTATCTACGCATGTCCTCCAAGAAGTCGAAGCGATGTGCGAAAGCGTAGTTATACTCCACGAAGGAGAAGTGGTGCTAAATCAATCCCTTGCGGAACTCCAATCAGATCAAGATCAAATCATTATCGTCAGTTTTGACTATCGAGTAGAAAATGTAGCACTAGGGAGAATATCTCGATTAAAAAGCGTTGTCAATACTTTTGATTTTGAATACGAATTGACTTTTGAAAGTCAGGAAGATATGCGCCCAATGGTTTTTGACTTTGCGCACGACAATGGCCTCAAAATTCTAAGCTTACAACAAAAAAATGAAAACTTGGAGAAGCGATTTAATGCACTGACAAAACGAAATTAAAACAAAGCACTAGCTATCTTTTTGACACTCTCCGATTTGCCCATGCTGTAATAATGTAAAAAAGGTACTCCTTTTTCTTTCAACTCTTTACTCTGCTGAATGCACCACTCCAAACCAATTTGAGCAATAGCTTTGTTATTTTTTGCTTTTACGACTGCGTCAATTAAATCTTGAGGTAAATCGACATGAAAACGATGGGGGAGCATATTTAATTGCTTTAAGGTCGCTAATGGTTTTAGTCCTGGAATAATGGGAATATTAATCCCTGCCTCTCGACATTTAGTAACAAATTCAAAATACTTTTGGTTGTCAAAAAACATCTGGGTTATGATGTAATCTGCTCCTGCCTCGAGTTTTTTCTTTAAAAAATATAAATCGCTTTCAAGGCTCGGAGCCTCAGCGTGTTTCTCGGGATAGCCTGCTACGCCAACACAAAAATCTGTAGGCGTACAATTCAATATCTCTTCATCTAGGTATTTACCTTGATTGAGGTTCTTGATCTGTCCTACCAACTCATTGGCATATTTATGACCGCCTTTGCATGCTTTAAAGTAAGTCTCGGATTTAACGGCATCACCGCGTAGAGCAACCACATTATCAATCCCCAAAAAGGCTAAGTCAATTAGAAAATTCTCTGTGTCTTCTTGGCTAAAACCTCCGCAAAGGATATGGGGAACAGCGTCCACATCATATCGATTTTGAATTGCAGCGCATATGCCAACCGTTCCGGGACGTTTTCGAATTACCCTTTTCTCCAACAATCCGTTTTCCCTTTCAACATAGTCATACTCTTCTCTATGATAAGTTACATCAATAAATGGTGGTTTAAATTCCATTAAAGGATCTATAGCGTCAAAAATAGATTGAATGTCTTGTCCCTTTAAAGGGGGTAAAATTTCAAAAGTAAATTGAGTAGCTCCTTTGGCATTCTCTAGGTGATCAATAACTTTCATGTTGTTTAATTTAAATTTGGGTTTAGCCACTTCCTAGCTTCTTCGATAGATATTTTTCTTCTTTTACTATAATCTACTAGCTGATCTTCTTTAATTTTTCCCAAACCAAAATATTTGGCTTCGGGGTGAGCAAAATAATAACCTGAAACAGCGGATGCAGGCCACATGGCAAAGCTTTCAGTAAGCTTTACTCCAATCTGTTCCTCTATTTGTAACAAATCCCATAATGTTTGTTTTTCTAAATGATCTGGACAAGCAGGATATCCGGGAGCGGGGCGAATCCCCCTGTAATTTTCTTTAATCAATTCCTCGTTAGAAAGATTTTCTTTAGGGGTGTATCCCCAATATTGGGTTCTGACCTCACGGTGTAAAAACTCTGCAAAGGCTTCCGCGAGACGGTCCGCAAGCGCCTTGACCATAATGCTGTTGTAGTCATCATTATCTTTTTCAAAACGCGCCGCAATTTCTTGGACTCCAAAACCTGTCGTTACACAAAATGCACCCATATAGTCCTTAATTTTTTCTGTTACTGGAGCAATAAAATCTGCTAAGGCTAAATTGGGTTGACCCGCTCGTTTTTTTAGTTGTTGACGTAAGGTGATAAAACGACAGTTTTCCTTTTGTGGATTTTTAGGATCATAAATTACAATATCATCATCAATACTATTTGCAGGGAAAAGTCCAAAGCGCGCCTTGGCAGTAAACCATTTTTCCTTTACGATCTGTCGTAACAAATTTTGCGCATCGATGAATAATGAAGTTGCTTCCTTTCCAACGATTTCATCGTTTAATATATCCGGATATTTTCCATGTAAATCCCAAGAGCGAAAAAAAGGACTCCAATCAATATAAGGCAACAGTGCATTTAGATCTTGATTTTCAATGGTTATAAAGCCCAGTTTTTTTGGAACAACTGGCAGGTACCCTTCCCAGTCAATTTTATACTTTCTATCGCGGGCTTTATTGATATCGACATACTCTTTTGAACTGGAACGGTCTAAAAAACGTTCTCTAAATGATTGGTATTCCGCAGCAATTTCTTGTGTATAAACTTTACTTCTCTCCTCACTTAAAAGATTATTTACCACCGTTACAGCTCTGGAAGCGTCATTGACATGGATAATGGGTGCATTGCCTTGAGGGGCAATTTTGACAGCCGTGTGGGCTTTGGATGTAGTAGCCCCTCCAATTAATAAAGGAATTTTAAGCCCTACACGATTCATCTCTTTGGCAACATAGACCATCTCATCTAAAGAGGGGGTTATCAGTCCAGATAAACCAATGACATCAACCTTTTCATCTATCGCCTTTTGTATAATTATTTCAGGCGGAACCATTACCCCCAAATCAACAATTTCAAAATTATTACAAGCCAATACCACACTGACAATATTCTTTCCTATATCATGAACGTCTCCTTTTACGGTCGCCATTAAGACTTTTCCAGCAAATTCCACTATACCACTTTTTTCGGCTTCAATAAATGGTTGTAGATAGGCAACTGCTTTTTTCATCACACGCGCCGACTTTACAACTTGAGGTAAAAACATTTTTCCCGAACCGAATAAATCTCCAACAACATTCATTCCTGTCATAAGGTTTATTTCAATCACAGTCAGTGGTCGATCGGCCTTCAATCTAGCTTCTTCAATATCCTCAATGATGTATTTGTCTATTCCCTTAACTAATGAATGGGTAATTCGCGCTTGTAAATCCATACCGCGCCACTCCAAAATCTTTTCTTTGGATTCTTTTTTACCTCCTTTGATAAGTTCAGCATAGTTGATCAATGCATCTGTAGCTTCATCATTTCTGTTGAGCAGAACATCCTCTACCTTTTCCAAAAGTTCTTTAGGAATTTCATCGTAAACCTCCAATAAAGTGGGATTGACAATTCCCATATTCATTCCGTATTGAATCGCGTGATATAAAAAGGCAGAATGCATTGCTTCTCTAACGGTGTTGTTACCTCGAAAGGAAAAAGAAACATTGCTCACTCCCCCACTTACACTAGCATGAGGTAAATTTTCTCTAATCCACTTGGTTGCAAGGAAAAAATCCAAAGCATTGGTTTTGTGTTCTTCCATTCCAGTGGCCACAGGAAAAATGTTGGGGTCAAAAATGATATCCTCCGGAGGGAATTTCAATTGTTCAACCAATATTTTGTATGATCGTTCACATATCTGAATTCTTCGCTCTAGGGAATCAGCTTGACCGTCTTCGTCAAACGCCATAACGATTACGGCAGCGCCATAAAATTTAATTTTTTGAGCTTGGGTAATAAAGGTTTGTTCCCCTTCTTTTAGGCTAATAGAGTTAACAACACTTTTACCTTGTACTACTTTAAGCCCAGCTTCGATGATCTCCCATTTAGAGCTGTCAATCATAACAGGTACTCTGGCTATTTCGGGCTCCGCTGCAATTAGGTTTAAAAATTTTACCATGGCAGCTTTACCGTCTATCATGCCCTCATCCATGTTAACGTCGATAATCTGAGCACCGCCCTGAACCTGATCTAAAGCTACCTCGACAGCAGTTTCGTAATCCCCGGATTCAATTAAACGCAAAAACTTCTTGGAACCCGTAACATTTGTTCGCTCTCCTATATTGACAAAATTGCTTTGGGGAGAAACAACTAGGGGTTCGTGACCTGAAAGTTTAAGATAGCGTTCAGTATCAGACATGAATTGGGCTTTTGAGTTTTCTTGGGATTGCTTGAGCTGCCGCCTCAGCAATTAGCCTGATATGCTCAGGGGTAGTCCCACAGCATCCACCTACTATGTTGAGTAGATTCTGATCTAAAAATTGAGAGATCATGGTCTTCATCTCTTCCGGACTTTGATCATACTCACCAAAAGCGTTTGGTAAACCTGCATTTGGGTGAACGGAAGTATAAAAAGGGCTTTCGATAGATAGCCGTTTTAGATAAGGTCTTAATTGATCTGCCCCAAGAGCACAGTTAAACCCAATACTCAAAAGTGGAACATGAGATAGAGAAATAGCAAAAGCCTCTACGGTCTGTCCAGACAATGTACGACCGCTTTTGTCTGTTATAGTTCCGCTGACCATTATTGGCAAACTAATATTATTTTCTAAAAAAAAATCTTGTATAGCAAATAATGCTGCTTTAGCATTGAGTGTATCAAAAACGGTTTCTACTAGTAAAGTATCTGCACCGCCATCAACAAGGCCTTTTACTTGTTCTTTATATGCTTGACATAAGTCATCGAAAGTTACGGCACGATAACCAGGGTCATTAACATCGGGGGACATACTGGCTGTTTTATTAGTAGGTCCGATTGATCCGGCAACAAATCGAGGCTTATTGGGGTTTTGTTCGGTTACTTTTTGGGCGATGGATTTTGCAATTTTAGCAGATTGGAAATTTAATTCATAGGCTAAATTTTCCATTTGATAATCCGCCATAGCGATAGATGTAGCGGAAAAAGTGTTGGTTTCAATGATATCCGCACCTGCTAAAAGATATTGCTCGTGAATTTTTTGGATAGCATCGGGTTGTGTAATAGAGAGTAAATCATTGTTGCCCCCCAAAGGGCAGGGATGGTCTTTGAACCTTGTCCCACGGAAATCGGCTTCGGAATAATTTAGCATTTGTATCATGGTTCCCATAGCACCATCTAAAACCAAAATTCGCTCTTTTAAAATGGATTGAATCATGATCTAGATTTTAGCTAAAGCTTGCTCGATATCTTCTTTTATGTCTTGAATATTTTCCAAACCGATGGAAAGTCGGATTAAGCCATCGCTAATACCTACTCGCTCTCGTTCGTCTGGAGATAGCTTGCTGTGGGTTGAAGTTGTGGGGTGGGTAACTATAGTCCGTGTATCTCCTAAGTTGGCACTGAGAGAACACATTTTAATTTGATTGAGGAAAGCTTGTCCTGCCTTAATTCCTCCTTTGATTTCAAAGGTGACTATATTTCCCCCTTTAAGCATTTGTTTCTTAGCAATTTCGTATTGTGGGTGGGATTCTAAAAATGGATATTTAACCCAATTGATCTTGATATTACCTTCCAAAGATTGGGCAATCGACAGTGCATTTTCGCAATGCCGGTCTAACCTTACAGCAAGTGTCTCTAAGCTTTTTGACAATACCCAAGCATTGAACGGAGATAAAGCGGAGCCAGTATTTCTAAAAAAAGGTCGAATTTCATCAATCAAATCTTTTCTACCGACAATAATACCGCCAAGAACTCTTCCTTGCCCATCAATTAATTTGGTGGCAGAGTGAATTATTAAATCTGCCCCAAATTTGACAGGTTGCTGAAGATAAGGCGTAGCGAAACAGTTGTCTACTACCAAAATAATATTGTGTTTCTTAGCAATTTTACCCAAATATTCCATATCGATAATATCCAAACCAGGGTTGGTAGGGGTTTCGATATAAATCATTTTAGTGTTGGGCTGAATAAGTTTTTCTATTTCTTGAGGTTTGTCGGAATCAAAATAAGTGGTTGGAATATTCCAACGGGTAAAATATTTGGTAAACAACGCATGAGTTGATCCAAAAATGGCTCTGGCGGAGATGATATGATCTCCACTTTTTAATAAAGCGGCAAAACTGGCAAATACTGCAGCCATGCCTGAGGAGAATGCCAATCCATCATCTGACTGCTCTAAGACACACATTTTATCAATCAATTCTTGATTGTTGGGGTTGGTAAATCTAGTGTAGATATTACGATCCAACTCGTCAGCAAAAGATGCTCTCATTTCTTCTGCATCCTCAAAAACAAAACTAGAAGTAAGGTATAGGGGAACAGAATGCTCAGAAAACTGAGATTGATCTAACTGAGTTCTTATCGCCTCAGTTTCAAAGTGTTTTTTCATAATTTTTTACCGTTAAGGAAAATTTGGTAATTAATCTTGGCAGTTTTTTCTAGTGTCTTGGAAACGGAACAATATTTATCAAAGGAGAGTTTAACCGCTCGAATGACTTTTTCAGGAATGATATCTCCTTCTAGCATCACTTTTACATTTATGACTTCAAAAAGTGATGGAACTTGATTTTTTTTTCTTTCTCCTTCGACCTCCATTTTCAGGGAAGTTGGATTGATTTTTTGTTTTTCAAGAATGGAAATAATATCGATACCGCTGCATCCAGCAAGCCCCATCAGTAATAGTTCCATTGGGCTTATTCCTTCAACTTCACCTTCTTTTTTGGACTTGTTATCCAATAGTACCTTGTGACCGTTGTTGTTTACAGCTTGAAAAAGAAAGTCTTGATTAACTCTGTCTAAAATTATTTTCATTTAGGTTATGGTATGGTTGAGGTTAAGCGTTAAATATTTTTGAAAAGATTTTGGAAACGGCATCGTTCTCAATTAAAAAAGCATCGTGTCCATGAATGGATGCTATTTCGTGATAAAAAATGTTTTTTTTAAAAGTTTTTACAAAATTAAATGTCTTTAAATCTTCCTCAGGGGTAAAAAAGATATCGCTGTCAATTGCAACTAAATGTATATCGGATTCAATTTTTTGAATGATTTCCTCAATGGGTTCACCGTTTCTAGTGATATCCACAGAGGCCAACAAATGATTCATCGCTTTATAGGCATCCAGCAAAAACCGTTTGAAAAGTTTATCGCCATGATGTATTAACCAACTTTCTACATTGTATATTTTTTTTTCAATGTTTTTGGTTCGACCAAACCGCTCAGTAAACGAGGCAGGTGTGCGATATGTAAGCATTGCATGAATGCGAGCGTCACGTAAGGGATCATTTGAATTTTCCAGCAAACGCTTTTGTAAAAAAGTGTTGGCAATAATCCAATCAGAGGCCTTCCAATCTGCAGCAACAGGGACTAGGTTTTTGGTTAAAGTGGGATATAAAGCTGCCATTTCCCAGGCAATGCCTCCTCCAATAGAACCCCCAATTAAAGCAAATAGATGGTTAATTTCTAAAGCTTCGAGTCCGCGATAAAAAATCTCAGCTATATCTCCAGTGTGGAAATCATCATAGTTTTCAAGTAGATAGTCATTTACGCCATTCCCTGGTATATTAAAAGCTAAAATGGCAAATCGATTGGTGTCTATGGTCAAATTAGGCCCTACAATTTCACTCCACCACCCTACTGGACCGGCAACATTGGCGTCACCGGTCAGGGAGTGATTTATGAGCACTACTGGAGCATCCTTATAATCTCTACCAAAATGTTGATAGTGCAAATCAATAGATTTATAAGGAACACCACTGGCAGTAGTGAAATCAGATATTACAATGGTCTTGACCTCAGACATTTAATATTACTAAATAGCCTTTAATGCTTGATTTAAATCTTCTTTCAAGTCATCAATATTCTCGATTCCCACAGAAATTCTTACAAGTTCAGGAGAAACACCGGTACTAGTTTGCTCTTTCTCATTTAACTGTGAGTGGGTAGTACTGGATGGATGGATGATCAAAGATTTTGTGTCACCAATATTGGCTAACAAGGCAAATATTTTGGTGTTTTCAGCAACTTTCTTTGCTGCTTCAAATCCTTTTTTCAAACCAAAGGTCACAATACCACTTTTTCCGTTTGGCAGGTATTTTTGAGCTAGGTCAGTATACTTTGAGGAACTTAAACCGGGGTAGTTCACCCAACTCACCTCATCTCTTGATGCGAGCCATTCTGCTAATTCTAATGCATTTTCAGAATGTTTCTTCATCCGAACTTCAAGGGTTTCAAGACCTTGAATGACCTGAAAACTATTTAATGGACTTGGTGCACTTCCTAAGTCTCTTAAGCCTTCTACTCTTACCCTTGCTATGAAAGCAATCGGACCTAAGGCATCATGGTATTTAAGTCCGTGGTAGGAAGGTGAGGGCTCAGTAAATTCAGGAAAGTTTCCATTTGAATAATCAAAGGTTCCTGCATCTATAATAATTCCTCCCAGGGTCGTTCCATTACCTGTAATATACTTGGTTAATGAATGAATAACGATATTAGCTCCGTATTTTATCGGATTAAGCAGCGCTGGCGTTGCAATAGTATTATCAACAATAAAAGGAACTTTAGCTGCTTTAGCATGAACGCTAATTCCTTCAAGATCGATAACATCTAATTTTGGATTCCCCAAGGACTCAGCAAAGAATACTCTTGTATTTGGCTGAACGGCTTTTGCAAAGTTGTCCACATCATCAGGGTCAACGAAAGTCGTTGTAATACCAAAACGAGGGAGGGTATTACTTAACATATTGTAAGTACCACCATAAAGGCTATTGGACGCTACAATATGATCCCCAGCTTTTAATAAAGTCATTAAGGTGGTGGCAATTGCAGCAGTTCCTGAAGCAGTTGCTACAGCAGCAACCCCTCCTTCCAAAGCAGCTAGTCGCTGCTCTAGGACATCATTGGTAGGGTTGTTCAATCTTGTGTAAATGTATCCTGCCTCAGTCAGTGCAAACAAATTTGCTGCTTGCTCTGAGTCATCAAAGACATAGGAAGTAGATTGATAAATTGGAACGGCTCTGGTTCCTTGTGTTTTTTTCACGTCATGCCCAGCATGAAGTGCATTGGTTGCTAATTTTAAACTCATAATTCAAAAGTGTTTTTAATTTCATTTATAAAATCTAGTTTTTCCCAAGTAAAAAGTTCAACGGTTTTTTCCACACGATCACTATAAGGAGATTCAAAAACCTTGGTAATTTTTCGGGGGGTTCTTCCCATATGACCATAAGCAGCAGTTTCAAAGTAGATGGGGTTTCTAAGTTTAAGCCTTTGTTCAATCGCATAAGGGCGTAAGTCAAAAATTTCTTTGACCTTTTGGGCAATTTCAGCGTCACTAAGTGACACTTTTGCTGTATTAAAAGTATTGATGTTGATGGATGTTGGTGCTACCACACCTATAGCATAACTAAGTTGCACCAATATTTCCCTGGATACCCCAGCAGCGACAAGGTTTTTGGCTATATGACGTGCTGCATAAGCTGCCGATCTGTCGACCTTACTTGGGTCTTTTCCACTAAAGGCACCACCTCCGTGGGCTCCTTTACCTCCATAAGTATCCACGATAATTTTTCTTCCAGTTAAACCGGTATCTCCATGTGGACCACCGATAACAAATTTTCCTGTAGGGTTAATATGATAAATTATATCGTCATTAAAAAGCTTCTGAATATGAGGCGGTTCCTTTTCAATAACCTTTTTAATGGCAATGTTTATAATGTCACTTTTAATTTTTTCCAATACTCTTTCATCACTTTCATCAAAGGAATCGTGCTGAGTGGAAACTACGATAGTATCAACCCTGACAGGCTGGTGGTCGTCATCATACTCAATGGTGACTTGTGATTTAGCATCAGGGCGTAAATAAGATATTTCATCACCTTGCCTTCTTAAATCAGCAAGTTCAATTAAAATTTTATGGGATAAATCCAACGCCAAAGGAATATAATTTTCAGTTTCATAAGTGGCATAGCCAAACATAATCCCTTGATCTCCAGCACCCTGTTCTTCTTTATTATTTCGGTCTACCCCCCTATTTATATCCTGTGATTGTTCATGTATTAGGGAAATGACGCCACAAGAGTTGCCACTGAATTGATATTCGTCTTTGGTATACCCAATGCTGTTTATGGTGTCGCGCGCAATCTGTTGAACATCGAGATAGGTATTACTCTTGACCTCTCCCGCTAAAACCACCTGACCGGTCGTTACAAGGGTCTCACAAGCGACTTTGCTGTCGGGGTCAAAAGCTATAAAATTGTCTAATAGCGCATCGCTGATCTGATCTGAAACCTTGTCAGGGTGTCCCTCACTAACGGATTCTGAAGTAAATAAATAAGGCATTTATTTTTTGCTTTAATGGGGATTTGACAAGACAACGTCTTAAAGCAATACTGCTTTAGCATTTTTTTAAGAGGTTGCAATCAGTCAAATCCTTCCTCGATTATGGCCACAAATGTATTACTTATTTTGGAATTTTTAAAAAAAAATTAATTAAATGGGTTTTTAGCAA
>CAJWGK010000019.1 GCA_913030895.1 uncultured Flavobacteriaceae bacterium
ATTTAATCCCCAAAATTAATAGATATCTTCAATTTTACAACTTTTTAAATTTATGTGAAGATCAAAACTCGCATAAAAAAAGCCGCCATAAAGGCAGCTTTTTTTAAATAGATATCAATGTGTTAATATCCAGGGTTCTGAGTATAACCTCCCTGTGTTCGATCAATTTGACTTAATGGAATAGGCCTAACAACATGATGCGACTGGATATTGTCTTTCGCATCACTATTGTATTCCTTTACACGGTCAACTAGTGTTCCTGTTCTTGTCAAGTCATACCATCTATGTCCTTCTCCTACCAATTCACGAGCTCTTTCGTTCAAAATCATGTTTAGGTCTAGTACTGCTGCAGTAATTTGCATTTCAGCCTCTTTTCCAACCCAAGCCCCACGAGTACGGATTAAATTAATGTCATCAGCAGCTCCCGAATTATTAGTTTGCCTCAGTCGGGCTCCCGCTCTTATCAAATAAGCATCTGCCAATCGTATCAAGATAAAAGCCCATCAAGTAAAAAATATCCTACTTTACAAATGTTCTGTTGTATTTACCTCTTTGTCTAAAGCCAGGGAAGTTTCTCATGGGAGAATACCTAGGGTAACTATCAAAGACTGGGTTCCCAGTAACACGAGGATCCCCCTGAATATAGAGGGCATTCATAAGTTTTTGATGCAGCTCTTCCACTACAGCATTGTACTCCTTGAGTTGAGCAACATTGTGAGTGCAATACGGATCATTTTCTATAAGGTATAATTGACGTGCAGATCTTTTGGAAAAAGCCCAATCGAAATATGCATCACCACCCTCTTTTGCCATCACTACATCTTTTGAAGGAGAGGGATCTACGTCGTGATAACCAGGGTAAAGCGACTTAAATCCAGTCATTTTATTTCTTTTATCGTTTTCTTGATTTACAGGGACGGGGTCGCCAGCAGGCCAACGATCTGGCTTAAAATTATACACATAAAGGTATTCCTTTGTTCGTATGGCACGAGCGGGATAACCTAAGTTATCTGGACGTGCATGGGTATGTCGTTCGCGTCCTGTTAGTACAAATTCCCTGTGGATTGGGTGCTCCTTTTGAGATAAAATAGGCATCAAGCTTTTTCCTGTAGTTTTCATCGCCGTTGGAAGATTGACCAAATCCATTAATGTTGGAGCTAAATCAATTAAACCCACAGGATCATTGACAACTTTACCCTTTTCTCCATGAGGCATAGCGATCGCAAGTGGTACATGGGTGCCATACTCTTGCAAATTCGCCTTTGCATATGGAAAAGGCATTCCATTATCGGCTGTAACAACAATAAAAGTATTTTCCAACTCCCCTTTTTCTCTCAAAAACTGGATCATTTGCTCAAGATGACTATCAAAATATTCTATTTCCAAAACATAATCTAATACATCATTTCTGACTACCTCTGTATCAGGTAAAAATTCAGGAACTTCGACCGCCTCGATGCTTTTACCAGCTTTTAAACCCGTTCCGTACTCATAAACCCGGTGAGGCTCATACGCACCATACCAAAAAACGAAGGGCTGCCCCTGTGCTCGTTGACTAAAAAAATCTTTGAAATTTTTTATATAGTTATTAGGATGAATTCCTTCGGTTAGGGTCTCCGTTAATTTGTGGTGGTTAAACTCTTTTCCCGCAGGGTTTTGTTTTCTCCCTGTAATTTGCCAGTTTCCAGGGCCCCAGGGCTTTCCCGTATAACCAACAAAATACCCTTGTTCTTCCAGTACTTCAGTAAACACTTTGAATTTTGAGGGAAAATTACTGGCATGCGTTCCAGCCTCTTCGAGTTCCCATATATTTTTTCCAGTTAATATTGCTGCTCTTGATGGGCTACATTGAGGAGCTGCAACAAATGCATTATGAAATAATACACCATTTTGAGCGATATAATCAAAACCTGGGGTTTGGATTTCTGGAAATCCATAAACACCTGCGTGTGGATAGGAATGATCGTCGGCAATAGCAATTAAAATATTTGGAGCTTTTTTCGAAACTACCTCTGACTGACAGCTGAATAATGTAAAAGTCAATAGAAATAGACCTAGTAAGCTTTTTGCTTTCATGGATTTGGGTTTGAATTATTATAGCCCCCTGATAGAATCTAGTTGACGTTTGAGTGTTGCCATCTTTTGAGGATATTCTTTAGAGCGATCATGCTGCTCAGATAAATCGTTTTGCATATTATACAGACGCTGATGCGAAACTCCAGAAGGTGTCTTGACAGTATTTGATGGGGAAAAACCCCCAGAGCCTTGTTTTTCTATCATTTTCCAATCTCCATTTCGAATGGCAAAATGACCATTAAGAGAATGATGAATAATTGGTTTGGGTACTGAATTATAATTCTCATCAGTAATTTCATCGTAAACACTGAAGCTATCAAGCGCATCAGATGAAGTCCCCAAGACATTGGCAACAGTAGCATAAAAGTTAGCTAGGGTATTGGGATGATTGTTCACCCCTCCCGGTTTTATTTTTCCTGGCCATCTTATGATATAGGGCACCCTATGACCACCATCGTAAATATCGCCTTTCATACCTCTAAGCTTTCCTGCAGCTAAGTGATTTGTATTATCTATATGATATGGTTTCCAATAAGGACCATTGTCACTAGTAAAAACAATCATGGTGTCTTCAGCCAAGCCTAATTCATCGAGATGATTTAATAGTTGTCCAATATAATCGTCTATCATATTGACAAAATCTCCATATTGTCCAGCTTCTGAGCTACCATTATAATCTGGTTTTGGAACCCAAGGCGTGTGAGGAGCAGCTAAGGGAAGGTATAAAAAGAATGGCGTTTTCTTTTCTTTGATATCGGTTAGATAATTTTTGGCTTTATCAATAAATTTTGGCAATACCTCATAAAACTCAAAGCCCTCTGCCATGGGACCAGGGCGCCAAAAATCTTCGTCATAGTCTCCATCCAAATTGCTTCCTGTAGTACGTTCACTTACAGGACTTGTGTAAACTTCATTTTCCAAATAAACATAGGGGGGGATATCCAAAGAGGCTGGGATAATATAGCTATAATCAAAACCTGTATTGGATGGTCCTCTTGAAGGAGCCTTAGAGAAATCTATTATTTTTTCGTTATAATTAGTAATAAATCCAAGATGGTTTACATCTACATCACTGTCATCGTAAGGGATCTTTAGCTGCCAATCTAGACCCAAATGCCATTTACCAATTACGGCAGTATGGTAATTGTTTCTTTTTAGCAATTTTGCAACCGTTTCTTTATCGTAAGGAATCATCAAAGGACCATAACTCCAAAGTACTCCGCTCTTCAAGTTTGTTCGCCATGCATACTCCCCAGTAAGAATGCTATAACGGGTTGGTGTACAAACCGAAGAGGTTGAATGCATATCTGTAAAACGCATGCCCTGTCTAGCTAGTAGATCCAAATTTGGTGTCTTAATTTTTGAGTCTTGATTGTAATTAAATAAATCTCCATAACCCAAATCATCGGCTAAAATGTAAATGATATTTGGTGTTTTGATTTTAGAACTATCCTTCGATACGCATCCAAAAATAAAAAAGACGAATAGGATATAAGCTAAGTGGGTTTTGTGTTTAAATATCATATTTTTTTTGAAGCAGCGGCAATAAACTCATTAAGTTGATTAATGAAAACGTCATATTTCTCTGGGTAATACTCAATTTTTATCGCAAGTTATTGTATTATTTTAATTTTATTTCCGTTTGATTTATAGATCGCATTAATCAATGCAACTGATTTTTTAGCTTCATCAATATCAACTTTCGGTGTCTTATTAAACAATATAACATCGATCATGTGATTAATGGCAGCAATATGAAATTGGTCGCCAATTGCCATGGGGTCAGAAGCGCCAGAAGCGGGATTATTATTGTTCGCGATTAGCTGTTTGTTTATTGATTCAATTGAAGAAGAAATAATTTTACCTCCTGAAAATCTAATATTTCCCAAAGTACCGTAAATGATCAAGGATTCGGGCTCACCAGGAAACATTGATGTACCTCCCGATAGCGTTCCCAAGGCACCACTCTCAAACCTCATAGTGGCTACTCCAATATCTTCACCTTCTATTTCGTGATGAAGCGTATCAATAAAGCCACTTACCTCACTAACTTCACCCATTAAATCGAGCATTAGATCAATGGTGTGAATTCCTTGATTGATCAAAGCAGCTCCGCCATCCATAGAAAGCGTACCTCGCCACGAATCCATATAATAACTTGGAGGACGATACCAATTGATAGTTGTTTGACATAATAAAATTTTTCCCAGCTCCCCTGAATGAATATAATTTTTCAATTTTATGTACTCGGGATTCTCGCGATCTTGAAATACACAACTGAGTTTTATTCCTGAGGATTTTACTACCTCCGCAATTTTATCGATTTTTTCAACGGTAGTTTCTAAAGGTTTTTCACAAAGTATATTTTTACCTGCTTGAGCAATTCTGGCTATTGTCGCTCCGTGTAACCCACTTTCATTACATACACAAACAACATCAATTTCAGGAATCTCAAGTAAGGTCTCCAAATCGGAAAAAACAGTACAATTAAATAGTTGACGAACTTCCCTGGCTCTTGTTGCGGACTTGCTTACAACACCCAACAGATCAGCGTTGTCTATTTTTTCAATACAGTCAGCGTGAAATTTTGCAATGTTACCTGTACCTATGATTCCAAATCCAATATTTTTTTCCACCTGCTGATTTTTATAAAACACTCGTCAAATGATTGCTATCAGTTTAATCCCAATGTTTTTCAATGATCTCTTTTAATTCGTCAGGATCGGTTTCTGTGTCACCAAGTTCTGTCCTCAGATCTATCAAGTCACTCTTTAATTGGTCAATCACAAATTTATTTTCGTAGCTAGTATACTGATTACTTAGCTCTAACGGGTCTTTTTCTAAATCGTAAAACTCCCAAGCTGGCGGGGTGGTCTGATTGGTGTAGGTACCTTTTAGTCCCAATGGATGCCCGTAATAAAAAATCAATTTATGTCGATCTGTGCGAATACCCATATGTGAGGGACGATTTTCGGCATGAGCATAATAACGGTAATACATCTGCTTACGCCAATCTGTTGGCGTCTCCAATCGAAGGTTAGCTCTAAAGCTTTCACCTTGAAAGGAATCGGGCTGAGGGATAGCTGCATAGTCTAAAATCAAAGAGGCGAAGTCAATGTTTAATACAATATCATTAATTCTTTCATTGGCGGGAATTTCTTTAGGATACCTGATTACAAAAGGCATACGCAGTGACTCCTCTAAAAACATTCTTTTATCAAACATACCGTGCTCCCCAAGGAAATATCCTTGATCGGCGGTATAAATAATGACCGTATTGTCAGCGAGGTTATTTTCCTCCAAGTAGTCTAGCATTTTGCCAATGTTATCGTCAATTGCCGCTGCGCATCTCAAAAAGTCCTTGACAAATTTTTGATAGGTTTTTTTTCTGATTTGTATGGAATCTAAACCTTCAGTATCGAAAGGTAAACCTGGATATCGGTCACTTTTATTAATGGTAGCCAATCTCCATCGTTCGGCAAGAATTTCAAGTAACTGCCCCTCATAGGTTCTCCCAGATTCTCCTGGATAAAAATCGAGTAGTGACTCAGGCTCGGGTAAGGTCTCCCCCTCAAATAAATGTTTAAAGCGATCTGGATAATCAAATGGTTCATGAGTTGCTTTAAAATGAGTCATTAACATAAATGGTTTGTCTTTGTCGCGTTGATCCAACCATTTAAGAGACTGATCCATAATCACATCCGAGGAAAAACCCTGGTAGGCTTTACCACCTTTATTACCATCTTTCCAATTCGTACTGTCTTTAAGTACTGGGTTGTTGTATCTACCTTGTCCTGGTAGGACATTAAAATAATCAAATCCAGTGGGTTGTTTTTTAAGGTGCCACTTTCCTATCAGAGCAGTTTGATAGTCAGCCTTTTTTAGGAGCTTTGCCACGTTGAGTTGTTCAGGTGCTAGGGCATCTGTCAAGGTATAAACTTGGTTTTTGTGGCTGTATTGCCCAGTGAGAATTGATGCACGGCTAGGAACGCAAATAGCATTGGTACAGAAAGCATTCTCAAGAACCACCCCTTCTGCGGCCAAACGCTTAATGTTTTTGTTTTGAGCATAATTTTCCAGTACTCCTCCATAAATTCCCCATGCCTGACTCGTATGGTCATCTGACATCATAAAAATAATGTTTGGACGGCTTAGGTTATCTGGTTTTGTATTATCACAACTAAATAGAAATATCGATAACAGGGTTATAATTTTTATTTTCACTTAATAATTTTTTGATTAATTTTTATAAAAGTTACATTTGTTTCAACTAATGTGTACGCGCACATATCTTAATAATTTCAATTTCACTGCCATGCAAACCAAATTTAAAATTTTTATTAAACTAGTATTGTTATTTGCTGGTTTAATTTTTTCCTACAATCTCCAAGCCCAAACCAATTGGAAAAATCTTTTTAACGGTAAAGATTTTTCGGGATGGGAGGTCAAAAACGGAACTGCAGAATACACCATTGAGGGAGATGCAATAGTGGGCACCTCAAAAACCGGGACTCCAAATACTTTTTTATGTACCAAGAAAAATTACAGTGATTTTATTTTAGAAGTAGAAGTATATGTAACTGCTGGGCTAAATTCTGGCATTCAGTTCAGATCAAATTCATTCGAGGATTATAAAGGAGGTAGAGTCCATGGTTATCAATCGGAACTGGACACCAGTCCCAGAGCTTGGACAGGAGGTATTTACGGCGAAGGGAGAAGAGGATGGCTTTACCCCTTAACAACGAATAAAAAAGGTAGTGCAGCCTTTGTAAATGGAACTTGGAATAAAGTAAGAATTGAAGCTATTGGCAATGAAATCAAAACCTTTATCAACGGTATACAATGTGCTAATTTGGTCGACGATATGACTTCAGAGGGCTTTATCGCTTTACAAGTACACTCCATCAGGGACAAAAGTGAACAAGGGAAAAATATCAAATGGAAAAACATTAGAATACTTACTGAAAATTTAGAGGCCAATAGCACACCCAGTCATCCCTATGCCCGACAAATCAGTTATCTAAACAACCAATTGACCGTTGAGGAAAAAAGAAAAGGTTGGCGACTACTTTGGGACGGTAAAACCTCTAAAGGTTGGAAAGGTGCAAAAATGGACAGCTTTCCAAAACAAGGTATTAATATCGAAGATGGGACGATTCACTTTTTAGCTCATAATACCCGGGAAAATCCAAATGGAGCAGGAGATATTATAACTGAAGAAGTATTCAGCAACTTTGAACTTGAATTGGATTTTTTGATTCAAAAGGGAGGGAATAGTGGAGTCAAATACTTCGTTGGTGATTCAGAAAATACTAATAATATTGGTTTAGAGTTTCAAATTCTTGACAATGCCCACTCAGACTTTAATGAGGGTGTAGGTGGGAACAGAACCATGGCTTCGCTTTATGATTTAATTGCTGCAAATAATTTATCTGAAAAAAACCGAAATGACATCAGAGCAAATAGCGCTGGAAGTTGGAACAAAGCAAGGTTGGTTGTAAAAGGAGGTCGTGTCGAGCATTGGATAAACAACATTAAAGTTGTCACTTATGATCGTTTTTCACAAATTTTCAAAAACCTAATTCAAAAGAGTAAATACGCTGAGTATTCGGGTTTTGGTATGGCTATTAAGGGTAGGGTTTTACTTCAAGATCATCACCCTGGAGATATTAAATTTAAAAACATTAAAATTCGTGAATTTTAGAAATTTCCTTTTCGTCACAATTTTTTCTTTGCTGTTTGTTCAATGTAAACAACCAAGTGAGATTGAGCATCGCCCAAATGTAATTTTAGTCATAGTTGATGATATGGGTTTTTCGGATCTTGGGGCATACGGTAGTGAAATTGAAACCCCAAATATAGATCGATTGGCATTCGAAGGGGTAAGGTTTACAAATGCCTACAATACCTCAAAGTGTTATCCATCAAGAGCATGTATTCTAACTGGTTTGTATTCTCAGCAAACAGGGTACCACAAAAGTTTTAGACAGGAAATGCAAAATGCTATCACCCTTGGAGAGCTATTTAAGACTGCTGGATATACTACACTATGGTCTGGTAAACACCATAGTATTGAAAACCCAGTGACCAGAGGTTTTGATCACTACAGCGGACTTTTAGATGGTGCATCAAATCATTTTAATCCTGGACTTCGAAGACCAGGAGAAGGTCAACCAGCACAAAAAGGCTTAAAAAACAGTCCAATCACCTACCGAAATTGGGTGATAGATGGAGAGGTTTTCAATCCATATACACCTGAATCGAAAGATTTTTATACAACTGATGTTTTTACCGATTACGCACTGAAGTGGATTAACGCGGTCGATGACCAAAATCCCTTTTTTCTTTACCTCGCTTATACTGCGCCACATGATCCATTAATGGCGAGGCCTGAGGATATTGAAAAATATCAAAACCGCTATGATTTAGGATACCAAAAAATTCGTGAAGATAGATTTGAGAAACAGAAAAAACTTGGAGTACTCCCAGAAAATACTGTTTTGTCTCGGGCTGCTCACAAAAATTGGGGAGATTTAAACGAGAATGAGAAAGCTGATGAACAAAGAACAATGGCTGTCTATGCAGCCATGATTGATCGACTGGATCAAAACGTCGGGAGGATTTTGGACACTTTAGAAAGTCAGGGGAAACTTGAAAATACACTCATTGTGTTTACCTCAGACAATGGCGGATCAAGTGAGGTAGTAAATCTAGGGGATGGCACTGGAGAGATTGGAACCATGACCAATTGGAAATCCTTGGGAAAAAATTGGGCAAATGTAAGCAACACTCCCTACAGAGAGTATAAAAATTGGAGCCATGAAGGTGGAATTAAAACCCCGCTAATCGCTTACTGGCCTAAAGGAATAAAAAATAAAAATAATATCGCTCACACACCAGTTCACTTCATAGATGTTTTGCCTACCTTTCAAGAGTTACTTGATGTTGAGTATCCTGAAAAATTTAACGGTGAGAAGATCATTTCTTCCCCCGGAAGAAGTTTTTTGCCGGAAATAAAAGGGGAAAAATACAGGAACAGATCAACACCAATCTTTTGGCAATGGTCAAAAGGAAAAGCCATTAGGCAGGAAGACTGGAAATTGGTTTCTTATAACAATGAATGGGAGCTTTACAATTTAAAAGATGATCCCGTTGAGGAAAAAAACCTTATAGAAGACAATCCTGAGAAAGCAGAGTTTTTGAAAAAACAGTATACTGAATGGGCAAAGCAATTTGACTTAGAATAAATGATTTTAACGAGATATTACTTAATACTTGATTTTTTAAACGCAAGATCAATCAGGAGCTTACTAAGGTTTCTTAGCCCTATTTCAGTGGCATTCAACGTTATTTTTGAACAATCTAAGTTAAAATTAAGATGACAAGAATTTTAGGCTATTTAATATTTTTGTTTGCGCTTTACAGTTGCCAAAAAGTGGCAAAAAAACCACCTAATATTCTTTGGATAACGGTTGAGGACATCAGTCCTGATTTGGGCTGTTACGGCGATCAAAAAGCACATACCCCTGTATTGGATAAATTGGCTGCAAGGGGTTTTAAATACAACAATGCTATAGCCAATGCACCCGTTTGTGCTCCAGCGAGAAATTCGATAATAACCGGGATGTACCCTTCCTCACTCGGCACACTTGATATGAGATCTTCCTCCAAACCATGGATGAAAAGAGCGGGTTGGATAGCTGATGATGTGTTGATGTATCCAGAAGTCCTGAGAGCCGCTGGATATTATTGTACCAACAATGTAAAAGAGGATTATAATTTTGATTTAAAGAGAGCGATATGGGATGAGTCGAGTAAGGATGCTCATTGGAAAAATCGACCCAGCGAAGACACCCCTTTCTTTGCGATTTTTAATTTGACGATGACCCATGAGAGTTGTATTAACGACAAACAAAAACACCATAAAAACACCGAAGAACTACCGGATCACTTGCGTATGAATCCTCAAAACGTTGAGGTTCCCCCATATTACCCTGACACACCAGTGGTCAGAGAATTATTGGCGCGACATTACGATAATATTGCTGCAATGGATAGGGTCGTTGGTAAGCTGCTTCAAGAATTAGAAACTGCAGGACAAAGCGAAAACACCATTGTATTTTTTTACTCTGATCACGGAACAGGGCTACCTAGACACAAAAGATGGCTTTTTGATACAGGTGTCAAAGTACCACTTATTGTTTTTATTCCAAATGCTTACAAAGACCTCTACCCTGCTCCACCAGGCAATGAGATTGATCAATTGGTCAGCTTTGTTGATTTGGGTCCCACTGCGATAAAGCTCGCGAGTGCCTCCCTTCCCCATACCATGCAGGGTCAAGCTTTTTTAGGAAAAGACTTGAAGCCTGAAAGGGAACATGTTTTTGTCGCAAGAGGAAGAATGGATGAACGTTATGATATGCAGAGAGGGGTGAGAACGAAACAGTATAAATACCTAAGATATTATGAGCCTAAGAAGGCCTTTATCCAATATATGAATACCCCTGAAGGTGGACCATTAATGACAGAGCTTCGCCGGGAGGAAAAGGCAGGGAATTTAAGTATTCAAGCGCAACAATTGGTTGCAACCGAAAAACCTAATGAATCATTATTTGACTTAAGTCAGGATCCTTTGGAATTCAATGATCTTGCCAAAAATCCTGATTATAAAGAAAAACTAGATGAACTCAGAAAAGTTCACGACCAGTGGATGCAAGAGATTCTTGATGTTGGATTAATTCCAGAGCCAATACTTCGCGATTGGGAAATATCAGAAAACAAACCTATTTATGAGATATTGAGAGAAAATTCTGACTTCTACAATGATATGTTGGCAATTTCATCAACGGATGAAGAGACTATGTTATACGACGGTTTAAACCATCGTAATGAGGCCGTCCGGTATTGGGCAGCGCTTGGCATTTATAATTTAGACCAAGAATTACAAAGTAATACGGTTACACTATTAAAAGATAAGCTCAAAAATGACGAAGTAATCAATGTATCTATAAGTGCGGCAAGGGCATTATTAAAACACGGTTTTTTATCTGAAAATGTCATTAACAAGCTCTACGAAGGTTTATCTGCTGAAAATGAATGGACAAGACTGCAATCCGCTTTGGTTATTGATGACTTTGATTATGCCGTTCAAAAATTAGAAAAAGAGTCAAAAAACTTAATCAAAACTGATCCAAACAAATATGTTGTTAGGGTACTCAACCATGCGGTGAATGTTTTAAACGGGACTGAAAATAAGGTCAGGTAGGGCTATGCTTTTCTTAAGTAATTACTAAAATAAGATAGGAATAATATAATAATCTAAAAAAGATTATACATTTGGAATTAGACTTCGTGTACGCACACTTAAATAACTAAAATCAACATTATGGATTTAAAAAGAAGGAAATTTATCAAAGATGCCTCCCTTTTATCAGCTGGGGTCATTACTGGTGTTAGTGGGGTTAGCGCTGCATCCTCATCAATGAGTGCTGGTAGTTACAGGAGAATTATAGGTTCAAACGATCGTATAAATATTGGCATTGTCGGTTTTTCAAATCGTGCTAAAGGTTCTCTTATCCCTGCTTTTCAGGGACATTCGAAAAGTCAAAACTGTCAAATCATTGGTGTTTCAGATATTTGGAACCGCAGAAGAGATGAGGGAAAAGCCTTTTTAGAAGAAAAAACTGGTAATAAAATAAAAACCTGGCGCAACAATGAGGAAATGTATGACAAAAATGAAATTGATGCTGTAATTATCTCTACCGCAGACTTTCAGCATGCACTTCACACGGTGCAAGCAGCAAACGCTAAAAAAGATGTATATGTAGAAAAACCATTTGCCGAGACAATGGAAGATGCTAGGTTGGGTCTAAAAGCTGCAAATGATGCAGAAATTATTCTTCAAGTTGGGTCACAAAGAAGAAGTGGTAAAAACTACCACGCCGCTGAAAAGTATATCAAGTCTGGATCATTTGGAGATGTTGTAATGGTTGAAATGACATGGAATGTTAATCAGCCTGGAAGGTGGAGAGTATATCCAAATAAAGTAAATGATATCAAGGAATCTGATACTGACTGGAAAAGATATTTAATGAACCGACCTTACGAAAAATGGAATCCGAGAAAATACCTCGAATATCGTTTATTCTGGCCTTTTTCCTCTGGAATTCCAGGTCAGTGGATGGCTCACCAAATTGATACGGTTCACTGGTTTACAGGTTTAGCCCACCCCAGAAGTGTCGCTGCCAATGGTGGCATCTACCTTTGGAAAGACGGAAGAAGTAATTTTGATACCATGACTGCAGTTTTTGATTATGGTCCATTAGATGATTCGAATTCAGGATTTCAAGTGGTGTATTCGTCGAGATTTACCAACTCAGCAGGCGGTACAAAAGAAATTTACTATTCTAATGGTGGGGAATTAAACTTAAAAACCAATGAGGTCACCCCTAATGGAGGATTAGCAGAACGCCACTCCAGCGAAATGAATATGAAACCTAATCTATTGGAAAAATTTTCGCTCTCTGAGCTGCAGGCCAAAGTAGTGACTTCCGCAAATACAGGAGTTGACAATATGACATCAAATCATATGTTGAATTGGATGGAATGTATTCGTAGCAGGGCGAAAACCAATGCTCCGGTTGAGGCTGGATACAATCACTCTATTGCTAATATTATGACCACAGCTTCACTAAGAACAGGGCTTAAAGCTACTTTTGATGAGAAAAATCAGGAAGTACTCGCAGGCGGAAAAGTATTTAAATACTAAATCGCGCTAAAATGATTAGGACTTTATTAACAGTGGTAGTTGTTGCAGTGACTTTGGGTTCTTGTAATGAAAAAGCTAAAACAACCGAAGCTGAAAAAGCTTCGGTTGTTTTTATTAATGACTCAGAAAACATGAAGATTGATGTTCTGATAAATGGATCACCATTCACTAGTTACCATTACAATGATGGCTTACCCAAGCCAGTGCTTTTCCCATTAATAACCGCAAGCGGAAAAACCCTTACACGAGGTTTTCCCATTGACCCTCAGCCTGGAGAGCGTGTTGATCACCCCCACCATATGGGAAATTGGTTTAACTACGGGGATGTTAATGGATTAGATTTTTGGAATAACTCTGATGCTATTCCAAAAGAAGAATTAGAAAAATACGGGAAAATTGTCCATTCTGAAATCAAAAATATAAATGACAAGCAGGGCAGCATCTCAACCAAAAGCGAATGGCAGACTATAGCTGGAGAACCATTACTAGAAGAGAATACAATCTTTAAATTTTCTCAGCAAGGAAACACAAGGATTCTTGACCGATCCACTACACTAACTGCACTTACATCTGTCAGCTTTAAAGATAATAAAGAAGGTGTTTTTGGAGTTAGGGTTACCCGGGCTTTGGAATTACCATCAAATAAACCAGCAGTTTTCGTTGACGCTGAGGGAAATCCAACCGAGGTTAAGGTATTAGATAATACTAGGGTAAATGGTAATTATTTAAGCAGTGAGGGTCTTGAAGGAGATGATGTATGGGGAACCAGAGCAGAATGGGTAAAGCTCTACAGTACCATGGACAGGGAACCAGTATCTGTAACGATAATTGATCACCCCAACAATGTAGGCTATCCAACCTATTGGCATGCTAGGGGATATGGGTTATTCGCAGCTAATCCACTTGGGCAGGAAGTATTCTCAAAAGGAAAGGAATCACTAAACTTTGTCCTCAAAAAGGGGGAATCCAAAACTTTTAAATACAGAATGTTGATTCACAATGGAACTATTTTAAAACCAAAAGACGTTAAAAAATTCTCTTTCGTAGAATCTATGTATGAAAGTTATTTTGACGGAAGTGACCTTTCAAAATGGGTATTACCCAAAAATAATATTTGGTGGACGCCGGAAAATGGCGTTTTAAAAGTAAAAAGTGGCCCTGATCAAACTGGATCAATACTTTGGACAAAAGATCGTTTTGACAATTTCAAAGTGAGATTGAAATTTAAATTTGTTTCTGGCACCATTGACTCAGGTATATTTTTGAGAGGAGATGATCAAAACAATCCTCAAATTCAAATTGGTATTTCGGGATCACTAAAAAGAGATATGACTGCTTCCCCCTATGTTCCTAAACAAGGATATCCAAAAGAGGCTAAAAAAGTAGCTGATTTTCTTAAAGAGAACGATTGGAATAAATTAGTAATAGAGGCGATCGGTAATCGTTACCGTGTTTGGCTCAATGGAAAGCACGTAATGGATTACACCCTCAAAGAGGCCAATCTAAGCGGCCCCATTGGAATACAACTTCACACCAAAAGGGATATGGAACTTTCGTTTAAAGATATTGAAATTGCCAGTTTTAAAGATTAAAGGATAAATCATACATCGGTTTACTAAAAATAGTATTTTAGCGAACGACTAGAATAATAAAATCCTCATGAACAAATATTTTTTATCTGCCTCTTTTTTGTTACGTATCAGGCTCTTTTTATGCTTAACTTTAGTTTTATTCAAACAACAAATTTTCGCTCAACAAAATGAAAGAGACCTCGCCTCAATTGTGAAAGAATGGGCGGCTCCAGACGATTTTCCAGATCATGTAATTTTAAGCGCCACTGAGGATCCAGCCACCTCCATTGGGATTAACTGGAGAACAAAACCCTCCAATACCATTGGTTATGTAGAAATAGCACCAGCTGGTGATGGACCAAAGTTTAGGAATGATAAAATACGATATACTGCTAAAAGAACTTTAGTTAATTCAGCCTACGCTGCTAGTGATGGTTTTGAGTCGTCTTTTTTTGAGGTTCAAATTAACGGTCTAAAACCCCATACACTATATGCTTATCGGGTCGGTAACGATAATTTTAAAAGCGAGTGGCATCAATTTAAAACTTCCCATAACAAACCAATCCCGATCTCCTTTTTGTATGTAGGAGACGCCCAAAACTATATTCTTGAATTGTGGTCTAGAGTAATCAGAAATGCTTATAAAACTGCTCCTGATGCGGACTTTTTTATACATGCTGGGGATTTGGTAGATACGGCGCACAATGAGAGCGAATGGAATGAGTGGTTTACCGCAGGGGGATTCATCCACAGTGAAATTCCCGCCATTGCTGTTCCTGGAAATCACGAATACCGTGGGCTGAATTCAGATAAACCAAATGGAGAATCTGTGCTTTCAGTACAATGGAAATCACAATTTTCTTTTCCTAAAAACGGACCAAAAAAATTAGAACGAACTTGTTATTACATTGACTATCCAGATTTAAAAGTCATAGCACTCAACAGTAATCGTGAGATTAAACTTCAAGCCAAATGGTTAGAAAAGGTCTTGGCTGAAAATGATAAAAAATGGACGATTGTAACTTATCATCACCCAATTTTTTCTGCCTCTAGGGGTAGAGATAATCCTGAGCTAAGAATGCATTGGCAACCGATATTTGACAAATATAATGTTGATCTTTCGCTTCAAGGTCATGACCACAGTTATGCAAGAGGTACTGTCTACGAAAATCCAAACCAGTTAGATAGAGATGGGAAAAATAAAGTTGTTAAAGGGCCAATATATGTAGTGTCCGTTAGTGGAGGAAAAATGTATTCATTAAGTCAAAAAGGATGGGATCAATTTGGTGCCAAACGCGACAAAGGAGGAGAACAAATACAATTATTTCAACACATTTCTATTGATGGAGATGTTTTGACATATCGCTCTTTTACACCGACAGGAAAACTATTCGACAGCTTTCAGCTTTTGAAAAATGATTGTATTAATACAATAAATAATAATTTTTAAAATCGGGTGGTATCTCCCACAAACCCTGATGCTAAAATTATAAACCAAATATGGTTTACTTCCTGTTATCTGTTCCATTTTTTGATTTGAATCTAAGATCAATCACACAAAAACAAGCAAGAGATAAGTCCTAATTTCATAAATATCTCTTTAAATCAAAATGTTTTATTTGGCTGAAGAAGCGACCTATTATAAAAATCTTTTTAACTTTAAAAATAGGTTAAAACTACCCAGTAATTTGAAGTTTGTAAAAGTTAGATAAACCGCAGCTATTCAAAATGCATCACACCTCTTATTGAGGGATTCTTATCGCTACGTGAGATTTCACAAATTCAAGTTTCTAAATGTCAGTAATACAAGTGGAAATAAAATTTCTTCCCTAAATCTGTTTGGGTATTTATGACCGAAATTATTTAATTTTAAAAAAACAAAATGTATTAAATTATGAAACAATTAATCTTTATTTTGTTAGTGAGCACTGCTACACTGACCCAAGCGCAAAAATTCAAAAAATTGGATGTCAGTCCAATGGATCGTGTTTTTTATCCAATGTCTAATCGAGTAACGGATAAAGCAATCGTGATAACTTATAGCAGACCTCAACTTAAAGGAAGAGAGCTCAGTGAGCTTGTCCCTGCCAACAAGATCTGGAGAGCTGGCGCCAATGAGGCAACTGAAATTAGAATCTTAAAGCCGATTCAATTTGGCGATAAAACAATTAGTGAGGGTACTTACACACTCTATTCCTATCCAAAAGAGGAAACCACCGAAATCATCATTAATGCTGCTACTTACGTTTGGGGTGCTTACAGTTATGATGAATCTAAGGATGTGGCTAGAGTCGAAGTTCCAGTGACGGAATCAACTGAATACTTAGAAGCTTTTTCGCTGGCTTTTACTGGAGAAGGGTCTAATGCTGTATTGCACGCTGGTTGGGGCAGTTCCAGAGTGGCCATCCCGATAACGATTCGCTAATCTTTATTAAATAAAATTATAAAACCCCTTTTTAGGGGTTTTTTTATTACACTTGGGTAAAATATAATTTTCATTTTTTTTGATTTATTTTAGCATTAAAGATTATCTATGGAATATGATTTATTAAACATCTACAAAAGATTTGGTGCTAGTGATAAATTAGCAGAATATTTGGAGGTTTTCACCTATATGTTCATCATCTCATTGATTGCATTACTGCTTTGGTTTGTCTGCAGAAAGGTGCTCCAAATATTTTTTCATAAAGTCTCGATGAATACCAAATCTAAGTTTGATGATTTTTTACTCAAAAATAAGGTGCCCGCAACATTAGCTTTCTTCCCTCCCCTATTTTTATTGACTTTTTTATTCAAAGATACACTCGCAGGTTACCCGTTAATTCTTGAACCTATTTTGATATTTTTGGAAGTCATGGGCGCGGTCATCACTATTATTTTTGTGAGACGCATTCTGAATTCCCTCAAGGACTACTTAAAAACTTTATCCAACTTCAAAGACAAGCCCATAGATAGCTACATACAAGTGATCATGATTTTTGTGTGGTTTATTGGTATCATGGTGATCTTTTCTATTTTATCAGGTAAAGATATCGGTGCTTTTTTAGCTACACTTGGGGCTTTGTCTGCCGTTATTCTCTTGATTTTTAAAGATACCTTACTAGGTTTTGTTGCCAGTATTCAAGTAACTGTAAATGATATCGTCCGAATTGGGGATTGGATAACTATGAATAGTTATAATGCAGATGGTGATGTAATTGAGATTAATCTTTCCACGGTGAAAGTTCAAAACTTTGACAAAACCATTACCAGTATCCCGACCTACAAATTGGTCTCTGATTCTTTTGTCAATTGGAGAGGAATGAGTGAATCTGGCGGCAGACGTATTAAAAGAGCCCTTTTGATTAAAGTCTCTAGTATTAAATTCTTAGATAATGAACAATTGAGTAAACTGGAAAAAATTGAACGAATTTCCGATTATATCAATCATAGAAAAGAAGAAATAGAAAAAGAAAATAGAGAAAAAGGGGTAAATAAGACTTTATTGCTCAATGGTCGAAATATGACCAATATTGGCTTGTTTAGACATTATGCGTTGGCTTATTTAAAAGATCATCCAGAAATTAATCAGGAGCTAACGATAATGGTAAGACAGTTGGCCCCAACTAGCGAAGGTATTCCACTTGAAATTTATGTTTTTGTGAAAGATAAAGTCTGGGTAAATTATGAGCGAATTATGTCTGATATATTCGATCATCTTTTGGCTGCAATTCCCTCCTTTGAACTGGAATGCTTTGAATATGGCTTTGAGAAAAAACCCCCCAACTAGCTGGGGTAATAAAAAAATGTAGGGTGTTTTTTCTAATGAGGTGTGAAATCTGTAATCGAATAATTCATTTCTTCATCTACAATCCTCTCATTTCGATCTATGAATATGGTAGAAGGAAAACCATAGGAGCTATCGTAAGTAACCTCAAGTATGGCTACATCTTGACTGGAAGCCTCTTCTATTTCTTCAAATAAATCATTGATCGTTAAGATGCCATTATGTTTTTCTTTGCTGAAAACCTCTTCGTTAACAGTAACGATCTCTCCAGCCTTGACCAAAACATTTTTTGGCTCAGTGTACTCTTTAGTACAAAAACAAGAAATACGAAATACATAACTGTAATCTTGAATTGAAGCCTTATCCCATTTTTCTTTATTAGCCTCGTAAGTTGTAAGAATTTTTGGGGTATCCGTTTTGGAGCAGCTAACAAATAAAATCAAAAAAACAAACAGGTAGATTGGTTTCATAGTAGGGATCGGCAATAATATTGCCATTTAGGACTTAAACACTTTTTGATAACGCCAATAGGAGATTGCACCTAATATTGCAACCATAACAGCAGCATAGTATACGAAACTAGGGGTAATGATCTTATCACCACTAGCATAAGAATGCAGTCCAACTAAATAAAAGTTAACACCAAAATAGGTCATCATGATGCTAGCAAAGGCAACAATACTCATTAGGTTAAAAATCCAACTGCCTCGCAAACCTGGAACAAAACGCATGTGAATTACAAAAGCGTAAATCAGAATACTAATTAAAGCCCAAGTTTCCTTTGGATCCCAACCCCAATAGCGTCCCCAGCTCTCATTCGCCCACATACCGCCCAAAAAGTTGCCTATGGTCAACATAATGAGACCTACGGTAATTGATAATTCATTGATGATTGTCAACTCTTTAAGATTCAATGCAATTTTTTCTTTGTTTTTCTTTCCTGCAATAGTGATAAGTAATAATGAGACCACGCCAATGATCATTCCCAGTGCAAAGGGACCATAACTACCGACAATTACCGCAACATGAATCATCAACCAATAACTATCTAAAACCGGCTGTAAGTTAGCAATTGCAGGATCCATCCAGTTCCAATGAGCAATCATCAATATCATTGATGACACAAAAGCGGTAGCTGCCATCGTTAACATTGATTTTCTCCCAAATACTAAACCAAAAAACATGGTTGCCCAAGCTACATAAATCATGGATTCGTAGGCATCACTCCATGGCGCATGTCCAGAGATAAACCAACGTGCAGCTAAACCTCCTGTATGGAGAACAAAAAGCAATAGCAAACTAATTTTAAGAAAAGTGATAAGATAGCTTAACACCTTTACTGGTTTAAAAATCTGAATAATAAGTAGTGTAAAAAGAAAAAGTCCTACATAGAGGTACCAACTAAATAATTTTTTAAAAATATCGTAGCGGTTATAGAGGATTTCAGCATTGATTTTCTCTTCTGACGGTAGAATATCTCCGCCGTATTTTCGTTGAAAACCCTCTAAGCTCTGCAATAAATTATCAGCCTGAGAATAATCTCCATCTTCTTTAGCAAGACGAAGGGAATTATAATAAAGTGGTAAGATATTTTGAACGTAAAGCGAGTCCTTTCCTGTAAAATTGACTTCATTTAACTCAGGAAAAGAAACCCATTTTTTTGATGAATCTCCTGGAATAGGAAATACACGCAAAACTTTACCCTCCAAAGCTGAATAAAATAAGTTAACTCTTCGATCTACTTCTATAAAATCCTTTTGAAACTGATTTGGCACAGCCGCACGATAGGCTCCCTCCAACTGAGAGGCAATCTTATAATTTCCCTGCTGATCAAAAAAGGATACCAAAGAAGCGTATTTATCTTTTTCACTTACTCCAACGATATTTCTGATACTATCATTACCTCGCTTCAGATAAATTAGGGGAATATTGTACCACAGAGCAGGACTTTCTACAATAGACATCATGACTTGATCGGCATTGAGATCACCATAAGTGTCCTTTTTACTCACCTTTCTAAGCAGCTCAGAGGAAAAGGTGTTTGCAGGTTTCATTCGTCCTCCTAAATCCTGTATGACCAACCGCCCAAATTTTTTGGCATGCTCAACGTCAATTGCATTGGCATTCACCACTGAATCAAAATTAAAATTATTCGCAAGCGAATGATTGTGTTGTTGTGCATTTAAGGACGCTGAGCAAATCAATAGAATGATCACAGCAAGTTGCTTTTTTTTCTGTTTGATTTTTTCAAGTGATTTGGAAAGGTCTTTAAAACGAGTTTTTCCAATAAAGAAAATACCCATCATACTTAGGTATAATAGAATATAGCCCACATAGGTAACCCAAGTCCCCCAGAAGTCGTGGTTTACAGATAAAACAGTTCCTTTTTCATCAGGATCAAATGAAGCTTGAAAAAAACGATACCCCTTATGATCTAAAACATGATTCATGTAAATATCGTAATCAAAAGGAGTCGGTTCTTCAACGGAGACCTTACTCATAAAAGAAGAATAACTTTTTTCGGTTCCAGGATATTTTTCAGCTATAAAATCATTGAGACGAATGGAGAAGGGTAGTTCAAATTTTTTAGATCCGTATTTAAAATAAAAGTCAAGTCCGCCTACCTCAATTTTTTTCATATTATTAACCACACCCTTTCCTCCCAGAACAGTAATGGCATTGGTTTGTCCATTGGTTTGAACTTCTAACGAAAGAGCATCTTGAACACCAGGTTGCCCTTCTTGATCTTTAACCCAATCGAACTTGCCTCTCAATGGAGGTTCAGGAACAACAAACTGAAAGCCTCCAAGGTTGTATAATGATCGTAATTGTAATTCTTGTTCCTCCCCTTTAGTAACCAAACCTGATTGCTGATCGGCCATTCGCAAGTAATTACCATCAAAAGGAGTGGTGATAAAGTGCAAACCGTCCACTGACCTAATATTTATAGCTCCAGTGATGGGATTATTTAGGGTAAACAACAAATTATGTATGTTCGTGACTTCCCCCTCTTTTAAGTAGTGGTCGTGTCGATTACCATCCGCAGATTCTACTATTTTGATATAACGATCACCAGCGTCATCAAGAACTAATTGTTCACTTACGTCTTCGGAAAAATCTCCAAAACGAATCGAAAATGGTTGACCATTAAATTGATTTTCCCATTTGAAGGAATTGTTGACATGCTCAGAAAATAAAAAATCTTTTTCCAAAGTCTTCCGCTGGGCAACCCCATCAATCTCTCCTTCAATAAAAACGGTCAAATATGTTTTTTCGGACAGAAATGAATTTTCGGATACACCCTCACGAATAGGCATCACACCCTCATAACCAAAATAGCGAGTAATGAACGCACCCAAAATGATTATTATAAAAGAAAGGTGAATCAACAATATGGCCCATTTTTCTTTTCTCAACAATCGGTATTTGAAAATATTTCCAAAAAAATTGACCATAAAGAGCGCTAGAATAAGTTCGAACCACCAAGCATTATAAACCCAAATTTTTGCGGTATCTGTACTGTACCAACTTTCAATAAAGGTACCAAAGCCCATAGCCGTTGCGAAGGCAATGAATAAAATGGCCATCAATTGATTGGAAAACAAGTACTTCAGGAGTTTTTCTTTCATATCAATCTTCACACATCATTTTCGATACAAAGATACCTGTTGAGAATGAATTATAATAACTTCAAACTGCTAAATTAATGGCTAGAATCACAGATTCAATTAACAGGGCTATAATTAGTGTTTTAAATAAAATTTCCTTTTTGAATTGTGCCAACAAAAAGGCTAGATAACACATTGCGGCAGCCACACATACGGTCATTTGAAAAAATATCAGAAAGCTGTAACCTTTAACCGAAAGAAAATAAACAGAAAAAGATCCCACACAAGCCAATATTAGAATTGACGCGGGAATCATTACATAAAATTGGGAAATAAAGTAATCTTGTAGGGTTTTAAACAATTTCATGGTATAAGATTTGGGCTACATAAATTTAAGAAAAATATCTTTATGTATTTTTGAATATGATTAAAATTGTGCTAATCGGGGCGGGGAATTTGGCATTTCATTTTCAAAAAATATTTGCTACTTCTGCAGGGGTAGATTTAATCCAATGGTACAGTAGGAGTCTTGAAAAAATTAAACCTTTCGAGAGTCAAATCCCAATCACAAATCGGATTACAGATTTAAGACCCGCTGATGTCTATTTAATTGCTGTATCAGATGACGCGATAGCCGAAATAAGTGCCAAAATTAAAACCAGAGCTTTGGTAGTTCACTGCTCAGGAGCCGTAGCAGTGGATCAGCTATTATGCAATACAAAAGGTGTTTTTTATCCCCTTCAGAGCTTTTCCAAAGAACATCCATCAAATTTTGGAGATCTCACGATTTTAATTGAAGCTGAGAACAAAAATAACCTTGAAACACTCTACAAGCTTTCCAATGCAATAGGTTCGAAATCTCTAGAAATGGATAGTAAAAATAGAGCTTTTGTTCACCTCACCGCAGTCATTCTTAATAACTTCGGCAATCATCTTTTCGACATCGGGCAGGGCATTGCCAAGGCTAATGGGATTCCATTCGATATTTTTCACCCTTTAATTGAATTGACCTATCAGAAAGTAAAAAAAGTAGGTGCAAAAAATGCTCAAACCGGACCAGCGATTAGAAAAGATAAAGAAACGATTAAAAAACATCTAGATTTAATTACAGACCAAGAAATTAAAAAACTATATTTATTACTAACCGAGTCAATTCAAAGAAGACATGAGTAAAAAAAATTACAAAACACTTTTAAATGATATTACCACATTTATTTTTGACGTAGATGGTGTTTTGACCAATGGAAAAGTTATGGTCACTAGTGAAGGTGAAATGTATAGAGAAATGGATACCAAAGATGGGTTTGCACTTAAATATGCATTGCAAAAAGGATTTAAAATCGGGATCATTTCGGGGGGAACCAACGAGGGGGTTAGAAAAAGATTAGAACTTCTTGGTGTCACTAAAGTATATTTGGGAATTCATGAAAAAAACTTGGCTTTTGAAGACTTTATTCAGCAATTCAATGTGAATCCAAATCAAGTTTTATACATGGGAGATGATGTTCCCGATCTTTTAGCAATGGAACTGTCAGGTGTATCGACTTGTCCAAATGATTCAGTAACTGATGTAAAGCAATTTGTCGATTACGTTTCTCACAAAAAAGGAGGTGAGGGTTGTGTTCGAGAAATCATTGAACAAGTACTTCGAGTTCAGGGAAAATGGAGCTTTGGTAAAAAAGAATAATTATAAGTAATGTTGGAACTCAATGGTTATGAAGTTATTTTGGCATCTGGTTCTCCAAGAAGAAAAATGTTTTTTGAACAGTTAGGAATTCCCTTTAAAATTGAAACTTTCTCTGTTGACGAATCTTTCCCAACAGGGCTTGAAGAGGTTGAAATTGCGAAGTATATCGTTACCCAAAAAAGCCTCCCGTTCAGGAAATCAGTTACTTCAAAAAAACTCATAGTGACAGCCGATACCATTGTTTGGTGCGAAAATCAATACCTGGGTAAACCAAAAGATTTGGAGCAGGCAAAAGAAATGTTAGCGTTTTTATCAGGTAAATCGCACAAAGTGATTACTTCTGTAGGTTTTCTAACTCATAAGGTATTTGAGATTTTATCAGAGACCACCATTGTACATTTTAAAAAACTTTCATCAGACGAAATTTCACATTATATCAATAGCCAACCTCCACTAGACAAAGCAGGGGCATATGGTATTCAGGATTGGATTGGGGAAATTGGTATCACAAAAATTGAAGGGAGCTATACAAACGTAGTTGGTTTACCACTGGCTCAAGTCAAGGAACACATTAAACTTTTGACTCAAAAATAAATCATATTACAAACCAAAATCGTATTTTGTTTGAATACTAATGATTTGGTTCAAACAGTTATAATTCAAGTCTTAGTAGCTAATTCAGATCAACAATGAAGTTTAACGATAAAGTTTTTTTAAACCGATTAAGCCTATTGGTAATTTGCTGGCTTTTGGCCTTTAATGGGTTCAATTTAAATGCTCAATCCTCTGCTTCGATTTACAAACAGATCAAAAAACTAAATTTTTTAGGTACAGTCCTTTATCTAGCAGCTCATCCAGATGACGAAAATACGAGAGTAATTTCCTACTTCTCTAATCATATACAAGCAAGAACCGCTTATCTGTCAATTACTAGAGGAGATGGTGGACAAAATCTTATTGGATCGGAACTAAGAGAAGGACTTGGGTTAATAAGAACACAAGAGCTTTTAGCCGCGAGAAAAGTAGACGGAGGGGAACAATATTTTACAATGGCAAACGATTTTGGCTACTCCAAAAATCCTGAGGAAACATTTAACATTTGGGATAAGGAGAAAGTTTTGGAACAAACGCTAGCACGAATAAATGAATTAAAGCCAGACATTATTATCAATCGCTTCAATATGGAAAGTGCGGGAAGAACCCACGGTCACCATACCGCCTCTGCGATAATTAGTAATATGGCATTCAAGGAGTGCTATGAAAATCCATCATCTGAAAATTGGAAACCTGAACGTCTGTTCTTTAACACCTCTTGGTATTTCTACAGGAACCGCGATAATTTTGCAAAAATTGATAAAAGTGGGTTAGTTGCCATTGACATGGGGGTTTATGATCCATTAACGGGAAAAAGCAATTCAGAAATTGCAGCTTTAAGTAGAAGTCAGCACAAATCTCAGGGTTTCGGCAGTTCCGCTGCCTTGGGTAGTCAAATAGAATACTTAAAATTAGTTCAAGGTAAACCCATCAGTGGTAACGATCCTTTTGAAGGAATTAACACCCGTTGGACACGTGTAAAAGGCGGGGCACCGATAGAAAAAATAATCAATCAAGTTATTGACGAATTTGATTTAAAAGCACCACACAAAAGTGTTTCAAAACTTCTTGAAGCAAAAGAACTGATCGATAGTATTGAAGATCAGCATTGGCGAATGATTAAACTAAATGAAATCAGAGACATCATTTTGAATTGTTTAGGGGTAGTAGTCCAAGCCAATGCACCCATCCCATATGGTGTCAAAGACGAATCTTTAACGCTGAATTTCGTAGCCAATAATCCCAGCAAGACAAAGGTGGTGTTGGATAAAATTACTTTAAAAGAGCAAACATACCAGGTCAATCAAGAAATGAAAACCAACGTGGTACTCAATAAAAAAATTAATACTACGATAAAAGAGCCTATCAGCAGTCCCTATTGGTTGACTCAATTAGGACAAAAAGGAATGTATGATACCTATCGGGAAAGAATAGTTGGATTGGCAAATACACCGCCTCCATATAAATTAGAAATATCCTTTTTAATTGAAGGGAAAAAACTTACAATTGAAAGACCAGTTAACTATCGAAAAAATGATCCTGTAAAAGGAGAGGTGGTTACACCCTTCCATGTACTTCCAAGCGCCACAGCCAGCCTGAATACACCAGTTCAATTATTTTCGACAAGTCAGACTAAAAAAGTAGTCGTTCAGGTTAAAAATCTTGGAAAATCATTTGAAGGAAAATTGCGTTTAAAATTACCTGATTCTTGGAGCATTACGCCCATCCATCAAGTTGTTAGCATCTATGGTAAAGGCAATGAGCAAGACTTCATCTTCAATGTAACTGCCCCACAAACTGGGGAAGTCGCTCTTTTAAAACCAGAATTAACAAACGATAATGAAGTAATTGAAGCCTCTATTCAAGAGATTTCTTACGATCATATTCCGAAACAATACTTGATTCAACCCGCTTTTACACGGGCGGTAGCTCTAGATTTAAAAACAGAGGTAAAAAAAGTCGCCTATATCAATGGAGCTGGAGACAATGTAGCGGAAAGTATAAGTGCTGTAGGGGTTGTTGTAGAGAAATATGATGCCAATAGTATCACCCTCGAAAAACTTGGATTTTATGACGCAGTTATCGTAGGAATTCGTGCATTCAATGTTGACCAAACCCTTTCTTATAAAAATAAAGTACTCTGGGATTATGTCAAACAAGGTGGAAACCTCTTGATTCAATACAATACTAGTCGTGGGTTAAAAACAAGAAATGTGTCACCCCTAAATTTGAGTATTTCACGAGATCGCGTTACAGACGAAAATGCCAAAGTAAAATTCCTAGATAATAAACACCCATTACTTAATTACCCCAATAGAATCAATTTAAATGACTTTGAGGGATGGGTTCAAGAAAGAGGCTTATACTTCCCCAATGAATGGAATGAACATTACACCCCATTGCTGGAAATGAATGATCCTGGCGAGGAACCTAAGCAAGGCGCGTTGTTGGTTGCAAATTATGGAAAAGGTCGAGTTGTATATTCAGGGTTGAGTTTTTTTAGACAACTTCCGGCTGGTGTTCCCGGTGCTTATCGTTTATTCTTTAACCTCATCGCAAAAAAATGAAAAGGTTAAATCAGGTTTATTGGTTGTTATTACTGACCCAATTGGGATTCTGGATTTTTTTTTATTTGTTTATGATAACCTACAATTAATGGTACTTATTGACTGGGCTATACTGTCTTTGACATTGATTTTTATCATTGCTTATGGGATTTCGAAAAATAATTCCCATAAAAATATCAAAGACTATTTAAAAGGGGGCAACCAAGCATCTTGGTTTACAGTCGGGCTATCCGTTATGGCCACACAAGCCAGCGCCATTACTTTTTTATCCACTCCAGGACAAGCCTTCAACGAAGGAATGGGCTTTGTTCAATTTTATTTCGGACTGCCTTTTGCAATGATTATAATCTGTCTATTTTTCCTTCCAGTCTATCACAAACTTAAAGTATTTACTGCATATGAATTCCTAGAAAAAAGATTCGATTTAAAGACCCGAACACTTACTGCTGCATTATTTCTCATTCAACGAGGTTTGGCTGCTGGAATTACCATATATGCGCCTGCAATAATCCTAAGTGTAGTTCTTGGTTGGAACCTTAAAATACTAGTGGTCATAATTGGGGTTTTGGTAGTACTTTATACAATGATTGGTGGGACACAAGCAGTCAATGTTACTCAAAAACAACAAATGTTTATCATTTTCTCAGGAATGATAGCGGCATTTATTTTCATTGTTAAAGCTTTACCAGAAAACATTACTTTCTCCAATGCCCTCCAATTGGCGGGAATAAATGACAAACTCAATGTATTAGATTTCAGCCTAGACATCAACAGCCGTTATACCTTTTGGAGTGGAATAACTGGTGGACTATTTTTGGCGCTGTCCTATTTTGGAACAGACCAAAGTCAAGTACAACGCTATCTATCGGGAAGATCTTTAGCCGAAAGTCAAAGAGGGTTGATCATGAACGGATTTTTAAAAACCCCTATGCAGTTCTTTATTCTTTTGATAGGCGTATTGGTATTTGTTTTTTTTCAATTTGAAAAAGCTCCGATTCATTTTAATCCATACGCAGTAGAAAAAGTTAATGAAACCTCTGAGCGAGATAAATTCGCTGCGCTAGAAACTGCAAATGAGTTGCTTTACAGGGAAAAACAGAAACGCCTCAAACAAGAAGATTTTTTTTCCAATAACCTGTTACAAGGACAATATCTCCAACTTGAAAAAAAGGCTCAAAAAAATAGAGAAGAAGCCAAAAAAATACTCGAAAAAATCGAACCTAAAATCGAAACTAATGATAAGGATTATGTCTTTATCTATTTTATTATTAACTACCTACCTCAAGGCCTGATTGGTCTTTTGCTTGCAGTGATACTATCGGCAGCTATGAGTTCATCAGCATCTGAGATTAACGCGCTATCTGCCACCACTGTAGTTGATCTATACAGACGTTTTAAATCCGATCAAAATGAAAAGCACTATGTATGGGCAAGCAAAGTATTTACCTTAGTTTGGGGGGGTATTGCCATCGCTTTTGCCCTAATCGGTAATTTATTTGAAAACCTTATTCAATTGGTCAATATTATTGGATCACTTTTTTACGGAACTATCCTGGGGATTTTTCTCGTTGCTATTTTTATTAAATCCATAAAGGCAAATGCAATTTTTATCGCTGCAATTGTCACCGAGCTTATCGTACTAGTAATTTTCTATAACGACTGGGTCAGCTTCCTTTGGCTTAATGTCATAGGAGCTGTATTAACAATATTCAATGCATTGATAATTCAGCAGATCAATAAAATAAAAACTTAGAAAAGTCTATTTGTTCAAAGCTGCGATAAGCTCTTCGTTCAAAATCACATAGTCCTTATTGTTATCTATACCAGCAAGCGCTAAAGACTTTTTTGCTTCCTCTAATGCCCCATTCTTATCATTTAGTTTAGACAAAATCAATGCATAGCGGTAGTGCATCCAAAAAGCGGGCGTGTCTCTTATTGCAATTGCTTTTTCCATCCAACCCTTTGCTTTGTTTAAATCCATGTTTTCCTGTAGGAAATAGACTGCAGCATTATAATAATCTCCTGAGTTAGGAGTTCCAGCAAGTGTCTTTTCAATACTATCCAAGGTCTTTGCTTTGGTGGGTACTTCAAAAGGAATACTTATTAAAGTATTTTCCCAAATCAAATTAAGTCGGGCACCGTCACTATAAATATCAGAAATTGAAATCGTGAAACTTTCAATTTTAACATCAAAGTAAGCAGGGGTTATACTTAATGAAAAAGCAATTTTTGACTCATCCCATTGTTCGGGTAGTCCCCAATTATTTGTTGATTTATGGAAATAGATATCCCATTGATTTTCACTGGGTCTAGTATAAATGGAATATTCGCCAGCAGGAAGTGTTTTACCATCAATTTTGATTGGGTCTGAAAAAGAGATAATTGTATTCTTGTTGGCACCAGTTCTCCAAATTTCATTGTATCTAACTAAGTTTCCCATGATTTTTCTTCCACGCGCTGCAGGTCGAGAATAATCGACCTCAACGGTAGTCAATCCAACTATTTGAGAAATTTTGGCTCTGGGGCTGGGTTGAGGAGTCAGAAGCTGTGCATACAAACCAGCACAACTAAACGTAAGTAGTAAAAAAAGGTAATTTTTCATGTTAGAGGTTTTTATCAAAAATATAAAAAGTCACGTAACAAGAATTGTTTATTGATAAGTTGTTTATATTTTGTT
>CAJWGK010000020.1 GCA_913030895.1 uncultured Flavobacteriaceae bacterium
AAAACCTCCTAAAGGAGGTTTTTTTTATATCATTTTTTTGATAATCCTGAGTTTGTGGGTGTGCTTTTCCCCATTGTAGATACCTGACTGATCTATTCGATCAATTCTGACCGTTCCGTGGGCGTGAATGATATGGTGGTTTTCTAGTAATAAGCCTACATGAGTAATATTGCCCTCTTGGTCATCAAAAAAAGCTAAATCACCTGCCTCACTTTCTTCAATAAAACTTAGGGTTTGTCCTTCATTAGCCTGTTGATAGGCATCCCTACTTAATTTAATACCATTGATCTTGTAAACGATTTGCGTGAACCCTGAACAATCAATGCCGAGTGGTGTTCTTCCTCCCCATAGATAGGGAGCATTGAGGTACATAAATGCGGTTTTGGCTAACGCTTTTTTATCTGGTTTCGGGGATTGGGATTCCCCTTCAAAAGCATGGTTAAGCGTTTTAACGGCTCTTAGATCACTACCGATAAGAATAGGGAAAATTAGATTTTCCTCATTGACAATATAATTCACCAAATCCGAAGAAATTTTTTTGTCGGATGCGGTTATTTGATTATAAATTTCTTCAGTGACCTGATTTATTTGAGCTTGTGAGACCCAGCCCTCATATTCATCCCATTCCATCCTAATTTTAGCCCATCCTTTCCGCTTTTCAATGATTTTATAGCAATCTCCATAAAGCAGTTGCGAAACCATTTCACTTTTGTGATTGTATTCTTTTCTTAGAGGGATTAACCCTAGATGGCAAACTCCGTACTCCAAACTGATTACTTTATCATTTGTTGAGATGGTCAACTATGTACACAAAAATAATCAAATTGATGGCATATGCCCGTAAATACATTTTCAAAATTACAGGGTCAAGTATTAGATTTGATTAAATTTGAATTAATAACTGATTTTGAATTGAAAAACCTCTGGCGATTTATATTGACAAACCAAACTTTTATTTATAAAGGTTTACTGCTTTTAGGGAGTAGTTTTTTAGTTGTTTACTTATTTCCTAAAGGAGGAACTTTTAAATATGAATTCCAAAAAGGTAAACCTTGGCAGCATCCCACACTTTATGCACCCTTTGATTTTTCGATTCTAAAATCAGAGGCGGAACTGGAAGCTGAAAAAACAGCAGTTCTTGATCTCCAAAGCAGGTATTACAGAGCAGACTTGGAGATTGTTAATGAAGTCAAAAACACTTTTGCAATCCAGTTCCCTAATTTTTTCAGAATTCCAGCTTCAAGTGATGAATATAACCAGTTGTTTAATTATGGAACAACGCTCATCGAAAAAATATATAATTATGGTGTGTTGCCTATTGGTCTTGAGAATCAAGGTAACAAATCTGTTTTCTTGATTAAAGGAAATAGTGAGTTTACGGTCAACATAGAGGATTTTATAAGACTGGAGGTTTTAAGGGATGAAATGGGAAAATTAATTGCACAATCCAGCTACCAAGAATATTTTGATGTGTTTTATCAATTATTTTTTGAGGTGGTTCAACCGAATGTAAGTTTGGATGAAAAATTCACCAAAAACGCTTTGGATGAGGCCGTTAAAAAAGTGTCTGTGTACAGAGGTTTGGTTCAACGGAATTCAAATATTATTTCTAATGGGGAGGTGGTAGAAGGCGACAAATATCTTGCTTTACTATCTCTAAAAAATGAATATGCTTCTAAGCTTTGGAATGAGTACAGTTATTATTGGATCATATTTGGTTACACTATTTTGGTGGTACTAACTTTTTTCTCTTTGATACTTTTTATAAATAATTACCGCCCCGCTATTTTTGATAATAATTTGGAAATAACTTTTATTTTCCTAAACATGGTTGGGATCATTGCATTAACTACGCTGGTTGTTAATTTCGATGTCAAGTTTTTGTATGCAGTACCCATTTGTATTTTACCACTTATTTTAAAGACCTTTTTTGATCCTAGATTGGGTTTATTTACCCATGTAATCACCATTTTGAATCTCGGTTTTATTGTACCCAATAGCTTTGAATTTGTCTTTTTACAAATCATTGCAGGTATCGTAACCATACTCTCAATTACCCAATTACAAAACAGGGCAAATCTTTTTATCACTGTCGGTCGAATTGTTATGATTTACCTTTTGGGGTATGTTGCATTTACGATCATCCACGAGGGACAAATATCCAAGGTGGATTTTGTCATTATAGGATTATTCCTACTCAATGGTCTTTTGACTTTGTTTGCCCAACCTTTAATCTATCTCTATGAACGGATATTTAAATTGGTGTCAGATGTATCACTTTTAGAGCTTTCAGATACTAACACAAAATTACTTAAAGAATTATCTAATCAAGCTCCCGGGACATTTCATCACTCTCTTCAAGTGGCTAATCTTGCTGAAACTGCCGCGGCAGAAATCGGAGCTAATACTTTATTGGTCAGGGTAGGAGCGTTGTATCACGATATTGGAAAAATGAAAGCACCTACTTATTTTTCGGAGAACCAAACAGGAAGTGTTTCACCACATGAGGAACTGTCACCTGATCAGAGTGCAAAAATTATAATCAATCATGTCTATGAGGGAATTGAGGTGGCTAAAAAAAATAAACTTCCCGACCGAATAATTGATTTTATTAGAACGCACCACGGAACTTCTTGGGTTTATTATTTTTATAAAAAAGCGCAGGAGTCTAATGAAACCATCATTGATAAAGACTATCAATACCCTGGTCCGAAACCTTTTTCAAAAGAAACGGCAATTCTGATGATGGCTGATGCTGTTGAAGCCGCATCAAAAAGTCTGAGAGAACCCACTGTAGACAAAATTCAGCAGTTTGTAGATTCCATTGTGGATAAACAAATTGATGAAAAACAGTTTAATGATTGTAATATAACCCTTTCAGAGATTGAGACAGTCAAAAAGGTACTCTCAAAAAAGTTAATAAATATTTATCACCTCAGAGTGGAATATCCTGAGTAGTGGGTTAGATAATTGGACAAAAACTATTGTTTTGTTGATTAGTAACAATTACATTTGCATTTGAAATTTGGAGAGGTGCCAGAGTGGTAATGGAGCAGATTGCTAATCTGTCAACGTGTAAGCGTTGCCAGGGTTCGAATCCCTGTCTCTCCGCTTAATAGCTTGTAAACCCCTATTAACACTAGGGGTTTGTTTTTTTGGTAACGGTTTTGGTGATGGTTCAGCTAATGGCTAGTTACTTTTTCTGGATTTTTTTTTCCTATATTAGAAAATTGAAAAAAAATCATGAGGCAATTAATTACAACATCATTTGTGCTATTGACAATTTTAACAGCAGCTTGTCAAGAAAAAGCGCCTGTAAGCTCATTAACATCCATCGAATATTCTGTTACAACGGAAATTAATTATGCCGGAAATAGCAATATGGCTCACACCTTGGATGTCTATTTACCTAAAAACAGGAAAAGTGATAAACTCCCCGTTATTGTAAAAATACATGGAGAAAGTGTTTTGTGGGGAAATGGTGATAAAATGTGGGGTGGAGATACCCCTTTTCTATCCTACTTAAGTGATGGAAGCTATGCTTGTGTAAAAATCAATTATCGTCTCAGTACAGAAGCAAAGTGGCCGTCACAGTTAAACGATTGTAAAGCTGCCATTCGTTGGATTAAAGGCAATGCGGAAAGATTTGGATTTGATAAAGATAAAATAGCGGTTCAAGGTGAGCTCGCAGGTGGCCATTTGGCTTTAATGTTAGGCTTAACTAATAATGAAAAATCATTGGAAGGGGATTTAGGAAACCATCTAAACCAGGACAGTATAATAAACTGCGTCGTTAGTGGTTTTGCTCCAACGGATTTAGAGAAGCTTGGTGGAGAAGAGGTTGAAGCACTTCTTGGGACAACAACTGATAATTTTATAAAAAAAGCTGGGGAAGCGTCACCAATCAATTGGGTTTTAAATGGAACACAATTACCTATATATTTATTTCAAGGCAATGCTGAAAAAAAAGTACCGATGGCGCAAACGGATTTATTTTATAAACTATTAAAAGAGGCTAAATTTAAAGAGATATACTATCAAGGAATAACCAATGGCAGTAAAAGAAATTTACAAAATGATTCCAAAGGCAGAGAATTTATTGCTTCCGCTATTGAAAATTTCTACAAAAAGCAACTGCTATCTCAAGAAGTAAAAATAGAAGTTTCGGAATTATCTGTTAAATCACCATTGATAAGAGGAGAAAGAAGGTAAACATGAAAAAAATACTAACAATATTATTATTATATCCGCTGATTTCAATAGGGCAAAAGCTAGACTACGCTGAGGAGTTTGCCTATGATATCCACAGAAACCTTGATTATGCTGGAAATGGCAATATCCGTCAGGCTTTAGATATTTATATTCCACAAAACAGAATTTCTGAGGAGTTACCTGTGGTTGTTTATATTCATGGAGGTGGTTGGAGAAGAGGAAGTAAAAATTATGCCGGGCGAGGTTTACCTTTTTTAAGAACAGGTCGATACATTTTTGCTGCAATCAATTATCGTTTAGTAGACGAGGCTCCTATTTTAGAAATGGTTTACGACTGCAAAGCAGCCATTCGATATCTGAAGTCAAATGCTGAAAAATATGGTATTGACAAGAGCAAAATTGGTGTTTGGGGTACCTCAGCGGGAGGACATTTGTCGGCAATGATTGGCCTCACTTCCTCATCAAAAGCACTTGAGGGAGATATTGGAAATTTTAAAAATGAAAATGGCGCTGTAACCTGTGCAGTCAATGCTTTCGGCCCTTCAAATTTTCTTACCCAATTTAAACGCTTTGAAGAAGCGCTTGAAAAATCGGAAAGATTTGAATCTTTTTTTAATAGTGACATGGAGGCAGTTAAGCTGACCTCACCAATTAACCATGCTGATGCCGATTGTATTCCGTTTTTTATCTATCACGGAGCAGAAGACAAAACCGTGTCAATTAAAGAGTCTGAGAACTTATTTAATAAGCTTCAAATATCCGGAGCCGAAGAAATTTACTTTCAAAGAATTACTGATGGCCCACATAGTGTAAGGCACGAACGAATTACACAACAAATGATTAATTTTTTTGACAAGTACTTACATGATGATAAATCGGTAATAGTAGATGACAGCGAATTTTCATTGAACTGATTTTCTAGAGTCTTCATACAAAGTTTAAAATTTCTTCTATTTAGCTGATAGCGATAAAGGAGACTAAAACAATCTCCACATGCTTAATGGAACAAACACTGATATGACGTGTAATGAAGTTAAACATGAATTTGCGAATGTACCTTAACTATGTCACAATTCAACCGGTAAAAGGGGTACGGTTATGTTAACATTAGAATCAAAATTGGTGATTCTTAGCTATTTGTATATAAATATAGGACAACAGCGGATAAAGCAAAAAGAGTCTGTCTCTCAGTTTAATGGCTTATTAACCCTAATAAAAATTATGATTTTTATTTGCTATTTATTTCACTTAAATTGGATGCTCGCTAATATTAAAAACACAAACATGATTTCTAAAAAGACTATCCGAATTGTCTGGCTATTTTGCTTTTTATTGATTTTAGGTTGCAAATCAAAAAACTCTGAAACCAATAATACAGTCGCCAAACAAGAAAAAACCATGAAATTAGAACAGCTAAAAGATAGGCTTAAAGGTGCATGGGTCGCTCAAACGGTTGGAGTAACCTTTGGCGCACCTGTTGAATTTAAGTTCAATTCCACTTTGATCCAAGATTATCATCAACTTAAATGGGATGAGAATTCTCTAAAGGATGAGTATGAAACTAAACCTGGCACCTATGATGACATCTATATGGATTTATCATTTATGAAAGTGATTGAAGAAGAAGGTGTAGATGCCCCCGCTACTTCTTTTGCGCAATCATTTGCTAACGCAGATTATGAGTTGTGGTTCGCAAACCAAACCGCTAGATACAATATTCAAAACGGGTTGACTCCACCTGAATCGGGTCATTGGATAAACAACCCCTGTGCAGATGATATTGATTTTCAAATTGAAGCTGATTTTGCTGGATTAATGAATCCGGGAATGGTCAATTCGGCAGTTGAGATTTGTGATAAAGTTGGGCATATTATGAATTATGGAGATGGCTACTACGGAGGAGTATTTGTTGCTAGCCTTTATGCACTATCACTTGTCTCCGATAGTGTAACTGAAATTCCATCTATAGTACAACAGGCAATTAATGTTATTCCGTCAGAGAGTAACTTCTATAAACTTATAAGTGATGTCATTCAATGGCACAAAAATGATCCATTGGATTGGAAGGCAACTTGGTACAAAGTTAATCGTAAATGGAGTTCCGAAGTTGGATCTCCAGTAGGAGTCTTTAGGCCTTTTAATATTGATGCAAAAATAAATGCTGCATGGGTAGTAATGGGATTACTTTATGGCAACGGAGATTTCACCAAAACTTTTGAAATCGCCACGCGTTGTGGTGATGATGCCGATTGTAATCCCGCGACTGCTGGTGGGATACTCGCCTCAATAGTTGGTTATAGTAATATTCCCGATTTTTGGACTCAGGGACTTGATAAGGTTGAAGACCTCCCTTTTATGGGAACTGACATCGCTTTAATCGATGCCTACAAGCTTTCTGAAAAACACGCCATTGATATGATCATCAAAAATGGAGGAAGTCTAGAAGGTAATGATGTGAATATAAAGATCCAAACCCCAAAAACAATTCCCTTAGAAGTTGCTTTTGAAGGTCATTACCCGAAAGAGTTGGTTACTCCCAATCAAACAAAAAATGAAATTTCGTTTGAATTTGATGGGATTGGCTTCGCAATAGCAGGGGGTACAATAAAAAAGAATCTACAAGGGAAAGACTATATTTTTCAGACAGCAATGTATTTAGACGGTGAGCTGATTGAAAAAGTAATGCTCCCAACGGAAATTAATAAAAGAAGGTTTACGCTTTTTTGGAAATACCAATTGAAAAAAGCGAATCATAAAGTCGTAATTAAAATTTTAAACCCTACAGATTCGGCAAGCCTTTCCTTGAGAGATGTTGTTATTTATGATGATAAACCGTTTAGTGTGAAACTCTAAATCAAGATTAAGCTTTACCATATATTTTTATTTTATCCGATAATTTTTTAAATTATAACGATAATATTTCCAAACCATAAATTAAATGATCAAGAGTTTGAATATAATTTTGTCAATTGTTTTTTTATTACTGACTATTATTATTTGTTCAGGTCAGAATAAGAATCTGAACAAGCCGAATGTTTTATTTATTGCCGTTGATGACTTAAACGATTGGACTGGTTATATTGGAGGGCATCCACAAGCAAAAACACCCAATATTGACCGCTTAGCAAAAAAAGGTGTTGCATTCACTCACGCATATGCTTCTGCACCACTTTGTAACCCATCTAGAGTTAGTTTGCTCACAAGTATACTCCCCTCAAATTCAGGTGTTTATGGCAATGCAGAAGCTAAGTTTAGGAAAAAAATACCTGATGCTGTAACACTAATGCAGTATTTCAAACTTTACGGATATAAAACGATGGGAGCCGGTAAAATATTTCATGGGTTTAACAATCCCGGTGATGATCAATCCTGGGACTATTATCACAGGATTAATCGAAATCCTAATTTAATTCAGACCAAAAATGGGAAAATCAAATCGAAGTTTAATGGTCGTGATACTGAACTTCCACACCCAAGTCTCTTTAACTGGGGCCCGATTGACATTGAAGATGAGGAAATGCCTGACGTTAAAGTTGCCAATTGGGCAATTTCTGAATTAAATAAAAAACATGAAAAACCCTTTTTTCTCGCTTTTGGCTTTACAAAACCACACCTGCCATGGTATGTGCCCAGAAAGTATTTTGAAAAATTCCCATTAGATGAAATTATCTTACCCGAGACCATAGCAGCTGATATTGATGATCTTCCTCCATTCGGAAAAAAATTAGCTAGGGAAATCTACATACCATCAACAGGAAAAAATTTCAATGTTTCTGGCGATGTGGAACACAAACAAATTATTTCCGCCAATCAATGGAAAAAGGGGGTACAGGCATATTTAGCTACTATAAATTTTGCTGATGTCTACTTGGGAGCGGTTTTGGACGCTTTAGCGGATAGCCAGTACGCACAAAATACCATAGTTGTATTGTGGGGAGATCACGGGTGGCACTTGGGTGAAAAGGAACATTGGAGAAAACACGCCCTATGGGAGGACACAACCAGAACACCACTTGTAATCTATTATCCAGATGTAATTAAAAACGCAACCTCAATTTCTCACCCCATAAGCCTTTTAGACATTTACCCAACTTTAGTTGAAATGTGTGGCTTGCCCACAAAAGAAAATATTGACGGTAAGAGCTTTTATGAATTATTAAAGCATCCGAATCAATCTTGGGACAGACCCGTATTGATGACCTTAGGAAAGGGTAATCATGCTGTCAGAACTAAAAGATGGAGATACATTCAATATTTTGACGGTACCAATGAACTATATGATCACAATGTTGATCCAAATGAGTGGAAAAACCTTTCAGGTTTGACGAAATATAATGATGTGATAGAGACACTAAAAAAATCACTTCCAAAAACGGAAAAAAATCAATCCTATAGTCACTCGATAAACCCTAAATAAACTAGTCTGAGAATAAAAAAATAAATTAATATAAATGAATTTCTTAAAGTCAATTACGGTAATAAGTTTTTTGCTACTTAATCAATTTATAGTGGGGCAAAAACCTAAGAGCCCCAAAAAACAAAATGTAGTGGTATTACTTGTTGATGATTTAGGTTCTGGAGAATTGGTATGCTATGCAAGCAAGTATCATGAAACTCCAAATATAGATGCGCTTGCTGCAAATGGCGTAAAATTTACTCAGGCCTATTCTGGAGCTACCCTTTGCTCTCCGAGTCGAGCCGCAATTTTGACAGGAAGATCTCCTGCGAGGTTACACTTAACGGATTGGATACCTGGTCAAAAGCAAATTAATCGCAGAACATTAACCCCAGCTTGGAAAACCTATATTGATAATGAACGTATCCTGCTGCCAGAGGTTATGAAAGACAATGGATACGCAACTGCCTTTTTTGGAAAGTGGCACTTGGTTCCAAGACCTACTCCAATTGACGTTGAGCTAAACGAGCCAGAGGTACTGGATTCCATTGCCCAAATGTATAACGATCACATGCCTGAAAATAATGGTTTTGATGAAAATTATGGCGGTGATCATTCACCAAATCAAGGAGGGCGATTTCTTTACCCAAAATTCAGAAACTTTCCTGGTTTAAGTGATAAAGGAACAAAGGATGACTGCTTGACTGATATTCTAACTGATTGTGCCATAGATTTTTTAGATCGAAAAAAAGAGGTGCCTTTTTTTCTGTATATGTCTTACTACACCGTACATACCCCGATAACGGGCAAATCTGAATATGTTGAAAAGTATAGACAAAAATTAGTCGATAACCCAACTGCTGATTATTACATGAATGATCCTGGAAAAGCTGCAATGATTCAAAGTTTAGATGAGAGTGTAGGAAGAATAGTTACAAAGCTAAAAGAGATAGATCAGCTTGATAACACTTTAATTATTTTCACTGGAGATAACGGAAGTCAAGGAGATGAATTTGTTCCAAATTACAGAGGTAATAAAGGTACTGCCTATGAAGGAGGCGTAAGGGTACCATTAATCATATCTGGTCCCGGTATCGAAAAAGGCACTGTGACAGGGGTGCCAACAATCGGAATGGATTTTTATCCAACCATATTAGAAAGTGTGGGGCTACCCAAAATGCCTAATGAACATTTGGACGGGATTAGCATAATGCCCTTATTAAAATCAGAGGGAAAGTTGCCCAAACGTAATTTTTATTGGCATTACCCACATTATGACGAAACTACCCCTTACAGTTCGATTTTGTCAGGCGACTGGAAACTGATTCGGTATGCAGACGATCATAGTTTGGAATTATACAATCTGGTTGATGATCCTATGGAAACAAAAAATTTGGCAAGTTCTCATCTAAAAAAAACAAAAGAGATGGAAATGCTTTTGGATAAGGAATTAAGTGCAGTCAATGCCCAACCAGCCGTTTTAAATCCTTATTTCAAACCAAACGAATTTTCGGGGGGAATAAGGGAATACAGGCGACTTAAAGCCGAAGGAAAGATCAAATAATTATTTCATGAAAAAATTCACTTTTATCATTTTAATTGCCAGTGTTTCAAACGTTTTTAGTAACAACGCTAACAATTCAACTAAACCAAACGTAATTGTCATTATGACTGATGATCAGGGTTATCCTGAACTTTCAATACACGGAAATCCAATATTAGATACGCCCAATTTAGATAAGCTTGCCAATAATAGTGTTAGATTCAAAGATTTTCACGTTACCCCAATGTGTGCTCCCACCAGGGGAGAACTCCTTACAGGGATGGATAATGCCGTAAATCAACTGTCAAATGTTAGTAGCGGAAGGTCGCTTTTGAAACCTGGCATTCCCACCATGGGAAATATTTTTTTAGCCAACGGTTATGCAACTGGGGTTTTCGGAAAATGGCACATGGGATCAAATTATCCCTATAGACCTCAAGATCGCGGATTTGAGAAATCCGTTTGGTTTTCGTCATCCCATATTGGTTCTGTTTCTGATTTTTGGGGCAATGATTATTTTGATGATACTTATTGGCACAATGGGAAAAAGCAAAAATATGAGGGCTATTGCACAGATGTTTTCTTCGATGAATCCAAACGATTTATAGCACAATCGGTAAAAGATCAAAAACCCTTCTTTACCTACATTGCTACTAACACCCCACATGGGCCTTTACACCCTAAAGACGAAGATTTAAAGATTTTAGAAAAAAAATTTTCAGACTCATCGTTTGCTGATAATAAGGCGCTAAAAAGTTATCTCCCCCATTATCTCGCAATGATTAAAAACATTGACGAAAATATTGGCGATTTATTAAATTTTTTAGTGCAAAATGGCGTAATGGAAAACACAATCATTCTTTTTCTAACTGACAATGGCAGCACACAAGGGAAAAATTATTTTAATGCGGGGATGCGAGGTGGAAAAACCGATTTATGGGAAGGCGGTCACAGGGTTCCCTTGTTCATTCAATGGAAAAATGGAGATTTTAAAAATATCAGTAAAGAGTTAGATGGACTTTGTAAGGCAACAGACATTCTTCCAACCTTAGTTGAATTATGCGATTTAAAAAACATCAATACCAGCAGTTTAAAAGGGATGAGCTTGGCATCAGTTTTGAGGGGTGAGAATCAAATATCAAAAGATCGAAAACTGGTAATAAATTACAGTAGGATGCCCAATTTTATAAGCTATCCTACGCCTCATGGTCAGACTATTTTGAAAAAAAATGGCGCTGTAGTCCTATGGAAACGTTGGCGCTTACTTGAATCAAGAGAGTTATACAATTTAAAAATAGATCCAAAACAAAAGGTCAACGTTTACAATGAGCATCCAGCAATTGTTAAGATTTTAGAGGATGAATTAGATAGGTGGTGGGATTCAGTTAAAAATGATGTCAATGAAGTTCAAAGGATCATCATTGGATCTGAACACGAAAACCCGACCACACTCACGGCAATCGATTGGCTTGATGTTTTTGTTGATCAGCAGCAACAAATTAGTAAAGGGGTAAGAAAAAACAGCTATTGGTGTTTAGATGTTGCCGAAGATGGGACATATGAAATTGAACTCAGAAGATGGCCCAAGGAAACCAATGCTAAAATTTGTGGCATTCCCAATATACGCGGTGGGAGAGGAGCCAAGTTAGAACCCATAGAATTCACTGCAGCAAGTATTTATATCGGTGGGGTTGAATTAATACCAATCGCCGAAAAAAAACCTTATGGATTTGAGGGGCTCACCAAAAAAGTAAGCCCTGATGACTTAGGGATTAAGTTTAATGTTAACCTTAAAAGAGGTCCAATTTATTTGCATACTTTTTTTCACATTAAAGAAAATAATAATCCAACAGGTAGCATCTCGTCCAATCAAAATCTGATTGGCGCTTATTATGCTTATATCAAAAAGATTTAATACCAATTTGTCTATACTAAAACACACAAAATGAAAAATTTATACTTTATGATTTTATTGTTTATTGGCCTTCAATTTACTGTCGGTCAGGACAATCACATTAAAAAAATTATGCCCAATCAATGGGAGGAATTTAAAACCCTAGATGAATCTGGATTACATGGCTACAGGGTGAATCTATGGAGATACAATAGACTTAAATTTATGTTGAACACTCCCTTCTTGATTGAAGGGTTTGAGCGAAGGCCAGGGAGCCATACTTGGCAGGGAGAACATATCGGTAAGTGGATACACGCAACTACGCTGGCCTTGAATGCACAACCCGGGCTTAATTCAGTATATGAGTACGATAAAGATTTCCCCTGGGACATTAAAGATAAATTGGACAATATGGTATCCAGATTGCTTGCAACCCAACTTGAGAACGGTTATATGGGAACTTATACTGAAAAAGACAGGTTCATGAAGTTGCTTGATAATGAGTCCATTGGTGGCGGTTGGGATGTTTGGACACACCGATACAACCTCTACGGCCTTTTGACTTATGAAAAATACTATCCCAATGAAAAAATAATAACTGCTTGTAGAAAAATGGGTGATTTACTTATAGAAGTTTTTGGGGAGGGAAAAGCTGATATAACCAAATATGGAACAAGACAAGGAATTTCCTCAATGACAATTTTAGAGTCGGTCATGATGTTGTATGAAAGAACCTTAGACAAAAAATATTTAGATTTTGCAGAACATCTGGTCAGCGTAAGTGAGCAGAATGATAAATTAAGGTTGATGGGAAATATGTTAGCGGAAGGAAGTGTAGTTGACTCTGGAGAAGGTAAAGCTTACCAACTGATGGCAAATCTTCTTGGATACCTCAGATTATACCGTTGTACTGGTAAACAGCAATACTTGACCACTGTTCTCAATGGATGGAATGATATCGCAGCCAACCATATTTTGGTAACTGGAGGGCCGTGGAGCAGACAAATGAGCTATAATGGTAACAAAGAATGTTTTGCTCATCAAGATGCTTTTCATCCTGAAAAAATATATGTAGAGGGTTGCTCTGATGCTACATGGATGCAGTTAAATATTCATCTTTTTGAATTTACTGGTGAGACAAAATACTTTAACGAAGCAGAGAGGACTTTAATCAACAGTGTATATGGACACCAAGATACAGACGGTTACAGTTTTTGTTATTACACCAGTCCTAATGAAAAACTTCCTGCTTACGGTCCATTTATTCACTGTTGTGCGTCTAGCTTACCTAGAGGTATGGAAATGTATTCAAATCACCTCGTTGGAAAAATAGCGAACAATCTTTCTGTTAATTCACTTTTTCCATTTTCAGGTAAAATAGCTGATGAATTCGGTGGCGGAACTATTGAAATTAAAGGTGATTTTCCTTATAGTAATGAAACTAATATTGTTCTTAATCTGAACAAACAAAAGGAATTTGTTTTAGAATTTAGAATTCCTAAAAATACAACGCTTAAAAGCGTTAAGGTCAATGGTGAAAAAATTAAGCCTACTAAAAATGATAGGGGACAATACGAAATACGAAGATATTGGAATAAAAGCGATCAAATTTCTTTAGGTTACAATTTTGAGCTTAAAGCCCATATTCAAGGTGGGGAGCTTGATGGAAATTGGGTAGCTTATACCTACGGACCAATGACTCTTGCTGAAAAATTAAATTCAAAAAAAGATTTTAAATCTCAAGGGGATAAATTCAATAGAGCTGTCAAAACCAAAAGCATTGATGAAAACGAACCTTTTGAGAACAATCAAAGTACAGCTGAGGCGTTTTATCTAGAGAAAATTGGTAAAATAGACTCCAATGAATTAAAATTTAAAATTTCAAATACAGAAACCTTATTGGTTCCCTACTTTAAAACTGGCTCAACTTTTTCAGGTCCTAGGACTTATTTCAGGTTAGGAAAACAATAATTTTTGAACAGTTACATGCTGGTGGATACTGGCAATGAATCAATGTATCCAAGATTAACTAAAAAATCATCTACTTTTCTGATTGTATCCACAAAAGGACCGTTAGACGCTATTCCGAAATTAAAAAATCCATGGTTTTGCCCTTTATACATATGCAAATGGCATTCATTGCCAAATTTCTTCATTTTCTGATTGAATAGTTCAGCCGTCCTAGGATTGACTTTATCATCCTTATCCCCATGAAAAATAATGGTTGGAGGTGTTTGATCGTTTATGAAATTATAAGGTGAAAATAGCTCAGGCTTAACACCAAATCTCGATATTGTCATATTTTGAGCTCTAGCTTCACTGAATTGGTATTCTTCTACCGATGAATTGATGAGTGCTGGATTGAACAATATCATTGCATTGGGTTTTGAGCTTATACTCAAGTCTTCATTTTCTTCATCAAACATGGAGATAGTTCCTGTGGCGGCAGCTAAAGCACCTCCTGCTGAACCCCCACTAGCAACAATTCTGTTGGGGTCAATACCCAAAATTTCTGAATGTTTTCTAACCCACCTAATTGCAGATTTAGCATCATTGAGGCATTTGATAGGTTTTGTTTTATTTCTTGATAGTACTCTGTAGTCAACAACTATTGAAACCATTCCTCTGGCACTGAGGTATTTTGAATGCTCCACAAACTGATTTGGCGTACCTATTCTAAATCCTCCTCCGAAGAAAAAAACAATGGCGGGCTTTTTCACTGAATCATTAACCTTAGATCGGTTAAAAACCCACAAATTTAATTTGGTGTCATCAATGACTTTATAAGTATAAGTGGTATCACTATCAATTTCTGGCGGCCAATTATCAAGGTTTTCATTTGAACCAAATTGTGCCTGTAATATTGCGGGAAGTACGAATAGTAAATATTTAATTGTTTTCATAATAGTCTGATATTTTAATGGTTAATTAACCTCCAGAAAGATGGTTGAATCCTATTGGTCAACTTTAACTCTGGACGTTTTATTCAATTTTTTATGGTTATGGTTTAAGTATATTAAAATCATATCAAAATAATAAATAAAACCAAATTAGGATACTCCAGACCTATATATGCGCTCTTGAAGTTTAGGTTTTTTTGAAAAATAATTGCGCACTACTTACAACTATTCCAATTTCCAAGACAGTAACCAGTTGATGTTGGATGCTTTGGAATAAATAGATTCCCATCCCCAATGCCCTGAATTAGGTGACTCAAATTTGATGTTGGCGCCATTCGCCTCAAGTGAGTCGGCCATTTTCTGAGCCATACTATAGGAGGATATGGCATCGTTTTTTCCGTGACTCATCCATATGGGAATATGCTTTACCTTATTTGCCAATGAAACATAGCTATATGGACCGTGGTGTGGTGACAATGGCATAATTGCAGCAAAGGTATCAGGAAGATCAGCAGCGACGATAAAAGTTCCTCGACCGCCCATACTCAAGCCGGTCAGATAGATTCTTTTTTCATCGATGTTCATATTTTGCTTTATGTTTTCTATTACATCGCTTATTTTTTTTGAGTCCCAATCAATTTCCAGTTTTATCGGTGCAGCATACACATAGGGATCATCCTCAGAATAAAAAAAAGATTTTCTTATGCCCTCTCTAAATTGAAAATTTCCAACATTCGATTCAATTGTTCCGTGAAGAAAAATAACGAGTGGATATTTTTTGTCCTCGGAATAATTTTCTGGTGTTTCAACGACATAGGAATACCCACACATCCATCTTATGTCATCATCGACACATCTCTCGAAACGGTGATTGGGTGCCACATAGTCATCCCCCCAGTAGGGAAATTCACTCCATGGATCCAGCCCATTTTTTGACCACCAAGGTTTGACACCCCAATACGAATTATGGTAGGCCCCAGTTGCAAGTTCATATTTGTAGTCTGTCAATGAATTAATTTTCAATAATTCCCCAGAACTGATCGTTGGCCAGTTGTCTTCCCCTTCATTTATAGCTGTCCTAGAGGCTTGTGTTTGACATGGTGCACATGGTGCTACATATTCATAGTCATTCGCCAAGGCGGAGTCGTCAATCTGATCTTCAAGCGTTGTTTGCGAACATCCCTCTAAAACAAATCCCAAGCATAGGAAAGTTTTGACCATTAAGTTCAAATTAATTTGATTCATAGATAATTATCAATTAACGCAATAGGATGTTAATTAAAAGGTGAATCGGGGTAGATATAATTAAATCCGTTTACAACTTTTCAAAAATATACCAACAGCAGCGATAAACAAGATTTATTTTTTTTTATTTTTGATTAAAAGATAAATTGTTTAAAATGAGAAATTTAAGACCTTTTATTTTCACCATTTCTTTTCTTTTAAGCATTGGTTTATTTGGTCAGCGAGGACAAACAGGAGATAAAACTTTTGCAGACAAATATCCACCTGATGTTATCAGTCCAACCAACACCTATTTGGAAGTGGAAAATACTGTTGATCACGATATCATTGTTTGTATAAGAGATCAAAACAAAAAATATTTAAATCATGTTTACATTCGAAACAATGATAAATATATTTTTACTGGTCTGCCTATTTCAAGAATTTTCGTCCAATATAAATCAAAAGAATTCTTCTTTGAGGACAAATCTTTTACTGTGATTAACTTTGGAGAGCGCCACAATTTTTCCTTTTTCTTCGACGCTTCAAAAGAAGGTAACTTTATAATTATCTCTGAGAAAGAGTTCTTTAAGCCTTAGATATGATTTTTTAATCCATTAAGGCCTCGAGATGTGTCCTGATATTGTTCGGAATAGGCGCAGATTTGTTATTTTCTTGGTTGACGAACACATGAACAAACTCTCCATAAGCGGCAGCTTCGGATACCCCCTTTTTAAATACACTTACTCCATAAGTAACTGAGGAATTACCCACCTTCTTTACCATCAACCCGGCTTCAATCTCATCGGGATAAGCGAGACTACTGGCAAAATTACAACTCGAGTGAACGACGTAAAACACCAGAGGGTTATCTTTAATTTTAAAACAGTCTGTTTCAATTAAAAACCTATTGACCGCTGTATCAAAAAAAGAGTAATAGACTACATTATTGATGTGACCAAATAAATCATTATCCATCCAACGTGTGGTGACGGGGTAAAACTTTTTGTAATCTTCTCTTTTAATAAGTTTTTTTTCTGACATCGCTAACCATTAAATTATGTTTCCAAAACACATGTACTTAATTTCTAAGTAATCTTCAATTCCATATTTGGAGCCCTCGCGACCTTGACCAGAGAATTTAACCCCGCCAAATGGAGCCACTTCAGTGGAAACCAAGCCCTCGTTAATTCCAACCATTCCATATTCGAGTGCTTCGGCAACTTTCCAACATCGAGATACGCTCTCGGAGTAAAAGTAGGACGCTAAGCCATAGATAGTATCATTAGCCATTTCAATCGCTTCTGCATCAGTGTTGAATTTATACAGCGGCGCTACTGGGCCGAAGATTTCATCTTCGGTGAAATTCATTTCGCGTGAAGCATTTCCAATTACAGTGGGTTCATAGAAACATTCACCCATGGGTTTTCCCCCTGTTAAAATCTCTCCGCCCTTATTGATGGCATCCGCAACAAAAGATTGTGTTTTTTCCACAGCACTCTTATTGATCATCGGGCCTATACTGACACCCGCGAGCATTCCATCACCTACTTTAAGCGCAGCGACTGCTTTTGAAAGTTTTTGTGAAAATTCGTCGTAAACCTTTTCATGAACTAAAATTCGGTTAACACAAACACAAGTTTGACCTGCATTTCTAAATTTTGATACGATTGCACCCTCAACTGCTTTCTCTATATCAGCATCTTCAAATACAATAAATGGGGCGTTACCACCTAATTCCAGGCTTAATTTTTTTAGCGTACTCGCGCTTTGAGCCATTAAAATATGACCAATCCTAGTAGAGCCTGTAAAGGAGATTTTTTTCACTTTTTCACTTTCGCAAAAGAATTTTCCCATTCCTGCCGAATCTCTCCCTACCACTACATTGATAACCCCTGGAGGAAAACCTGCTATAGCAGCTAAACGTGCAATGGCAAGTGCTGTCAACGGGGATTCATAGGTAGGGCGGATTATAACGGTGCAGCCCGCGGCGAGTGCTGGAGCTACTTTTCGGGTAATCATCGCCAGTGGGAAATTCCAAGGCGTAATTGCCGCCACAACACCGATAGGTTGCTTAATGACCACTAATCTTCGGTCTTCTGTATGCGGGGGAATAACATCACCATAGGCGCGTTTGCCTTCCTCTGCAAACCATTTTACAAAAGCGGCACCGTAAGCAACTTCTCCTTTACTTTCTGTAAAAGGCTTGCCACATTCTAAAGTCATGATTTCAGCCAACTGTGCGGTATTCTCCAACATCAAGTTGTGCCACTTTTCTAATAACTCAGCTCGGTATTTGGCTGTTGTTTTTCGCCATGGTTTGAAGGCGCTATCAGCAGCATCAATGGCTTTTTCAGTGATGGCAATCCCACCATCTGCAACTGTTTTTATTTTTTCACCCGTGGCAGGGTTAAATACCTCAAAACTCGCTTCTCCTTCGGTTGTCCATTTTCCGTCAACATACGATCGGTCAAAAATTAAGTCAGTAGTTTTCATCTAAATTTTTTAATCAAATAGAATTATTTGTCGCAATGCATCTCCTTTAGCTAATCGCTCAAAACCTTCATTAATATCCTCTAATTTCATGCGGTGAGAAATTAGTTTTTCAACAGCCAGACGACCCGATTGATAGAGTTCAATGTAGGCTGGGATATCTCTGGAGGGAACACAACCACCCAAATAGGAACCTTTAATGCTTTTTTCTTGTCCAACAAGGGTCACAGGTGACAGCTCCAGTCTTGCATCTGGGTGGGGTAGTGCAGCAGTTACTGTCGTACCCCCTCTTTTTGTGGCATTAAAGGCAAAGTCTAGTGCGGGAATCGCTCCTGCAAATTCGACTGCTGTATCGACACCACCTCCCGTTAAATCCCTCAATACTTCTAAGGCATTTTTTTCAGAGGAATCGATCGTGTGGTGCGCACCTAATTGTGCTGCAATTGCTCTTTTTTCAGGATTCAGATCTGCAGCAATAATTTTTGTCGCCCCAGCCGCTTTAGCACCTAAGATTGCCGATAGACCTACCCCGCCAAGTCCTACAACCAATAGGCTATCACCAAATTTTAGCTGAGCGGTATTCACTACGGCTCCAACACCTGTCATCACTGCACACCCGAAGAGGGCAGCAATTTCAAATGGAATTTCTTTGTTTATTTTCACCAATGAGTCGACTGAAGCTACTGCCAACTCAGCAAATCCAGATACGCCGAGATGGTGGTAATAATAGTTTCCGTTATTATGAATTCTTTGGTGACCACCCAACAAAGTACCTTTTCCATTGGCTTCAGCTCCAGGCTCACAAAGCGCTGCCCTTCCTGTTTGACAATAACTACAACTGCCACAGGAGGGTAAAAAAGCAAAAACAACATGATCACCCAAAGCTAATTTTTTAACACCAGCTCCTAGAGCCACGACCTCTCCGGCTGCTTCATGACCAAGTGCCATCGGTAATGGGCGTGGGCGATTGCCGTCTATTACAGATAAATCTGAATGGCATAGGCCTGCAGCCTTTATTTTCACTACGACCTCATTGAATCCAGGATCGTCTAGGGTAACTTGTTCTATTTTTAAGGGATTGGATTCAGTATACGGTCTGTCCAATTCCATTTTGTGCAGCACAGCTGCTTTCGTATTCATTCAGTTATTTTTTGAAAATATTAAATTGATTGGGCTTGTCTTCTCCACCGTCTTTAAAAAAATTCTTTCCGTAGAGTAAAAATACTAAAAGTATTCCTACAGCAAATGCCCAGCTAGCTCCTTTTGCAACGAGTACTGCTGCAATTACCCCAGCGATACCAAGGTCTTTTTGACTTTTTGATTCCATTACCCCAATGCGAACGCTGACAAATCCCTGGATTATAAGTGTTAAGGCTAGTGCGACACCAAGAATGGGCTTGACCAAACTTACTATAGGCAGCAGTAATAAGCCTGTATTGGTTCCCCATCTAAATGAACCGCTGCCACCTATAATCGAATGCATGGCTTTTTTACCCTGTTTGTAACGCTCCACAATTACGACATGCATAGCAGCCCAAAGCGGTCCACACATCGTAATGTCTGGGCCTATAAAACTCATAATACTATTTCTCCCTCCAAATATCAGGTGAGCACGATTAGGGTTATAATCTATTTTTTCATCTGGGCGCTTCTCATCTGCTTCTTCCAAGATCGCTTGGCTTTGTAAAACATCCCCAAATAAAATAATATAAGCCGCCAAAACAGTTGGAATGGCAGTAATAAACATTTTTAGTGGTGGTAATCCGACACCAAGAACCGTGTATTCATTAAGCAAAACTTTAAAATCAGGTTTTGAAAAGCCCCAAGCTATATCTGGCCAGTTGGTCTCTTTAAAGATAGGGGCAATAAAAACAGCAAGGAGTATGATCGGGAAAATTCCCAACTTACTAATTAAAGCCAATAGCTGGTTTTTATCTTTAATTTTATTAAAATGTCTTGAATATATTAAATAAAAAGCAACACCAACAGCAACGGTTATGGTGTATGGAAAAAGATCAAACCTTCCACCAGCTTTAAAAACGGTTGTTATGGCAGCGATGCCAGCACCTATGATAACCCCCGACTTCAAGGCGGAAGGAATTAAATTCACCACCTTAGTCGCCAGCTTGGTAAGCCCAAGAAAAACGGTAAGTAAACCTAACATTAATTGAAATGCCATAAGCGCCTTAACCCGATCTGGTCCCATAGCAAAAGTTTCTACGTAAACCATTACTATCGGAATTGCAGGCGTGATCCATCCGGGCACAACTGGATCGCCTAATAAGTGATGAACGAGGTAAAATAATCCATTGAGAATCACAATCGCCATTGCTGCTTCAAAAGGCATTCCCAATAGCTCAATGATTAAAGGAATGGCAGCTAAATCAACAGCACACATCAGCAGCCCCTGAAAATAATCAGGCCACTCGAAACGATAATGTATAAATGGGAGACGAAGTTTAAAAGGACCAGCATTTATCGCTGGATTTTCTCTGCCATCTTTTCGCTTGCTCCATTGACTCATGGGGCTAAAAATAACTTAAATTTCTTAATGAAAAAAGTTAATTTGAGCTGGCAAAGGATTGATTTTAAGATGGCGCTTACTATCTACGAGAATTAATTTTAGCTAACAATCTCAGAATTTCTAGGTACAACCATATTAGCGTGACCAATAATCCAAATGCACCATACCATTCCATGTATTTAGGCGCGCCTTTTTCTGCACCCTCTTCTATGAAATCGAAATCCAATACAAGGTTTAAAGCTGCAATGATAACCACGACAATACTGAAGCCAATACTCATTGGGGAGGCGTTATCTATTTGCATGATCCCCATACTTGAACCAAAAAAACCCATCACAAAGTTGATGAGATAGACAATAGCAATTCCGCCTGTTGCTGCGAATATTCCAAGTTTAAAATTTTCTGTTGGTTTAATGTAGCCCGATCGATAAGCGGTAAGTAATGACAAAAGTATACCAACGGTCAAGAATATCGCATTGGTAACAATACCATCGTACAGGCTGTTATACATAAAAGAAATACCCCCTAGTAAACCACCCTCCAAAATCGCATAAATCGGTACTGTAATGGGTGCCCATTCTTTTTTGAAAACAGTGACTATTGCAACAATAAAACCTCCAATACCACAGCCAATTAAAATTATCGGGTTAATACTATTGAATGTGAGATAGCCCGTACCTACCATTAACAAAAGGCTCAATGCTGTTTTATTTACCGTTCCATTAATTGTCATGGTCTGAGAAAGCCGACCGGTAGTTGTAAAGGTACTTTTTGAAAGCACAGGATTACCTGATCTATAGGACAGATGCTTGTTCATTTGAGTGGTATTAGTTTGAATTTAATTCTTTTATCAAACAAATATAAAATGAATTTGGCATAAATAAGCTATTCCTTTTTATTGTTGCTGCTGTTGTTGTTGCTGAATCATTTCCAAGTTTTTTCGATAACTATTTTGGAAATCTGTCTCTTCGACCTTATCGACAATTACTTCTTGATTTATCAAGTCAAAATTCAGATTTCTTTTTTTAGTGTCTAGTTGAACTCTGACCTCCATAAATTGTTTTTCATTTCCTCGGTAAACTCCCTTTACTGGTGCGCAATCGTGATAATTCCTTCCTACTGCCAAACGAATATGAAATTTGTCGGCAATGCAATTATTGGTTGGATCTAGTCCCAGCCAACCATGCCCTGGAATAAAGACTTCCACCCAAGCATGTGTTGCTCCAGCTCCCCTAAGCCCCTCTTCTGCAAATACATAGCCGCTGACATACCGCGCTGGAATTTTTGCTATCCTACAAAACTGAATCATCACGGTAGTAAAGTCTTGACAGACTCCGGTTTTTATTTTCCAAACTTCGTCTATTGTAGAAAAAACGTTTGTAATCCCTTTTTCGTAGGTGAAATTTTCATTGATGTACAAACATATTTTTTGAGATAACTCGAATGGAGTTATATTGTTTTTTTGGAATTTACTTATAACTTCAAGGAATTCATTTACTGAATTATTTTTTTCTATTTCTAGAAAAGCCAAATATTCTACTGTATTGGAAACGTTATTTAAAGTATTCCACTGCTCAGAAGCTTCCATTTTTTCTTCAAACAAGGGTTGACTTTTGGAAATGATCTCTGCCTCGGAACTAATAACCAACGAGGTGTGTGGTGGGGTATAGGTGAAAAAACCAACGCGGTTGTTGTAGTCATCTATATAATTGTAAATACTCGGATTTCCTGAAATGGTAAGTTTAAGGTTAACCAGCTGTTGGTTGATGTCGTTATAGGGATACAACAAAATTTTGTTTGTACTTTCTATCACAGGATTGGAGTAACTGTATATGGTAGTATGGTAGAGGAAAAATTTTATCATTGAAATTAATAGGTTTGGGAAAAATAAATTTTGTTGACGTTTAGTGAGATATCGCTCAATCCAAACTTTATTTCTTCTAAGAATTGTTGTAATCCAATCTTTTTAATGGAATCAATCGTTGTGTATTGAAGCGTGTTTTTGAGCTTACCTACATGGAATAATAACTCTTTGTCATTGAGTTGGTTAAAACTATTCAATCGTTCTATGTGTGTATATAGTTTGTTGACACTATACCTGATTGATCTGGGGAAATTTTCATTGATTGCAATCATTTCTATGATGTTTTCAACCTTAAAAATAGATTTATAGGTTTTGACATACAGTTGATAGCCTCCGATTGAAATCAATAGGTTTTTCCAGAAAAAACTCTCAGAGAGTCTTTGACTTTTTTGATCGAGGTTTATGATCCTCACACTCAGGAATTCGATGCTCTGCACCATGCGCTCAAGGTATTTGCCTAAATTCATAAAACAATAGGCATTTCCTCGCTCTTGGGTGATGTCTGCAACGCTGTAATAGATATGATTGAACTGCAGCATTTCATTGACAAACTCAAACGGGTCACTATTTTGATAGGTTGACTGTAGCTTTTCGTCAGTGATATGGAGGTAATACTTGTTAACTGACAGCCACAACTCCCTTGAAATATGCTCCTGAACACTTCTAGCATTCTCTCTCGCTTTAATAACAATATTGACCATCGTATTGGGATTTTCTAAGTCAAAAAGCATGTAGTTAATGATTGAAATTGTATCGAGATAGTCATCATTTGATTTTGCCTCTTCAACACCCATAAAGGTTTTTAGTAGGTTATTCCAAGAGGCGTAATCTCCTGAATCTAGGGTTGAGTTGTAATTCGTTTTGATTAAATTCAGAAGACCGTAGCTGCGTTCCATATAACGATCCATCCAAAATAAATTATTTGCTACACGACTTAACATACTCAATTATCTTTGGTTACCCAGGTGTCTTTACTTCCTCCACCCTGAGAGCTGTTTACTACGAGCGACATTTTTTTTAAAGCTACTCTTGACAAACCACCGGGACAAACCTTAATTCCATTGGCGCCAAAAACCGCAAAAGGACGGAGATCAACACAGCGTGGGGTCAGTTCATTATCAATGATACATGGAGTAGTGGAGAGGCTCAGTGTGGGTTGCGCGATAAAATTATCAGGTTTTGCTTCAATTTTTTTTATGTATGCTTCAATTTCTTTCTCGCTGGCGCTTTTGCCCATCAGCATACCATAACCTCCACTACCATCGGTTTTTTTGACCACCATCCGGTCAATGTTTTTTATTACATAATCTTTCTCATCCGCATTTCCCAATTGAAAAGTTTTAATATTATTCAAAATGGGCGCTTCGTTGAGATAATAGTTTATAATTTCAGGAATGTAGGTGTAAACCGCCTTGTCATCTGCAACGCCCGTTCCGGGTGCATTGACGATGACTACATTTCCTTGCCTGTATGATTCCATTATACCAGCAAGCCCCAAAACACTATCAGCATTGAAATTGAGTGGATCTAAATAATCATCATCTATCCTTCTGTATATGACATCTATTTTTTTAAGCCCACCCGCTGTTTTCATGTAGACATTGTGGTTGTTGAGTACCAGATCACTGCCTTCTACCAATTCGACCCCCATAAGTCGCGCCAGGGTAGAGTGTTCATAATATGCAGCATTGTATAGACCAGGCGTTAGAAGTACAATTTCAGGGTCAGGAATATCCACCAGCGTTTTTAACTGGTCATATAAAAGCTGGGGATAGTTGCTAATCGGCATGACCTTTTTCTTAGGCATCAGTTTTGGATAGAGCCTCCTCGTAATCTCTCTGTTTTCCAACATGTAGCTTACCCCTGACGGTGTCCTAAGATTATCTTCTAAAACATAAAACGCGCCATCGCTATTGCGAATCAGATCAACCCCAGAAATATGTGTATAAATGTTTTTGGGAACGCTCAGATTGCGCATTCCTCGGATATAATTGGGATGGGATACAATGAGATTTGCCGGAACGACTCGGTCTTTTATGATAAACTGCTCGTGGTAAATGTCTTTTAGAAAAAAGTTCAACGCTTTGATACGTTGGATTATTCCCTGTTCAATGATTTTCCACTCTTTTTCTTGAATGATTCTGGGAATGATATCAAAAGGAAAAATACGCTCGACACCTTTGTTGTTGTTATATACAGTGAAGGTAACCCCCTGATTCATAAAAAATTGTCTGGAAAATTCCTGCATTTTCCCCAAACGTTCAATCGGCGATGATTCTAGGTATTTTCCAAATTCATTGTACAAAGGCCTGACCTGTCCGTCTCGGGTAAACATCTCATCCCAGGTATTTGGGTATTGGGTATATTTTTCAACTATTGAACTCAAAAGGTAGTATTGATTCATCAAAAATAATCAGTTGATGATATTATCATCTCGATACCAGTTACTTAAGTCTTAAAAATGAGAAGTTCATAAATAATAGAACAAAATCTTGCATTCGTTGGAATATTAAATGCTTTAAACCATAAAATTGGCAATCAAAATTAAATTAACGTTAACTGACTAGTTTGCATTTAAGTATTTTTCAAGTTTTGCAATATCTTCTTTTGATGTCAGATCAGGCACGTGATCTCCCACCGGGATACCAAAGATTTTATGACCATCAGCCATCATATTGGTCATCGCAGTAGGCAATTCTTTTTCATTTCTAACAGGATGAATTGGGCAGTTTTCTAGGTAGTCAAAAAATATTTCTCCATCAAATAAGAAGATATTCATGCTAATTCTAACCTTGTTGTCGTTATCGGTATATTCGGCGATTTTCGTGTGATCGGGTTTTTCGATTATTTCAGCCAGTCGATAGTTTTTCACAAATCGCATCACTGCAAATCTAGCAATCCTCTCCTTCGGGTACAGCAGTTTTTCTCGGTCGTATGCAATCAACGCCTGTCTGTTTTGATTTTCTTTTAGCAACCTAAAGACTTCGCTAGTGTAGAGATTATCACTGTTACAAACACAAAACTGTTGTTTTTTAAGTTCCGGATACTGTGTTAATGCTTGGTAAACAGCATCAGCGGTTCCCAATGGCTTTTCCCTTCCCTGAGGAATGTATTGGGTGGCAAACTTGATGTTGAGCTTTGAAAATTCGGTGTTGTTTTCGTAGGTTGATCTAAACAATTCAGCAGCTTCTCCAGTGATGATAATCACATCTTCAAAACCAGCCTTGACCACATTATCCAGCAAATAACTTAAAAAGGGTCTGCCACTCACTTCTATTAGTCCTTTACTCCTTTGATTTGCTTGGGCTAATTTCTCTGGAGACAGCTCAGTCGCTATTGACTTTTTCATTCTTGATGATGCGCCACCGGCGAGAATAATTAAGGTAGTTGTCATAGGGTTTTGTTTGATGTTGCGCCAGTTGAAATATTTACACAGAAAGCCGCTTTTGCTCCAGCGGCTTTGATTTGGTCGATTATTTTTTGTTCATTGTCCTCAGCCGCAATTGCCACAATACATCCACCACCTCCAGAGCCTACAATTTTACTTCCCAAGGCACCAGCCTCGTTGGCATTGTCAATCATACGATCCATCAAAGCTGGAGTAATTTTGAGCTGGGTTTTAAGCACATGATGGTGTTCATTCATCAGTTGTCCAATCACTTTGTGATCCAATCGTTTTTTTTCAAATTCCCTTTTGGCGGCTTTTGTAATAAGGTGGTTTTTTATTGCAGCATACAAATAGGGTTTTAGGCTTTGATCAACTAAATCTGTTACTTCCTGAATCTGATTTTCTTTAACCTGAGTGATGTCAAAATTTGGTATTTTTTCCGCGACTTTGCCAATGGATTCAATCGCATTAGTTTTTAGATGGGCAAGGGTGCCAAAGGTATCCTTTTGCAGACCCGATACGCCAACGATTAATTTTAGATCGACATGCTCGAAAGAAATGACATGATCTGTTTTGGTATCCAAGTAGATTGAATTTCCCAATGAAATGGAAAATTGATCCATTTTCCCACCAGACGATTGTTGTTCTATGACCTCCGTTTCGTATGCCAATAGTGCCAGCTCAGTTGGACTGAGTTTTTTGCCTTTGCCAAAGGCGGAGACTAAAAAACTAATCCAAACAATGGTAAGTGCAGAGGAACTCGATAAGCCCGCATTGACAGGAATATCACTAGAAATGGTCAATTGGTAGCCTTTTGTTGGAACAATGCCCCTTTTTCTGAGCACCTTGAGGGCTGTTTTAAAATAATTTCCTGTTTCAATAGTGCTTAGATCGGCAGCTATTGGCAACGCAATGCTTTGATTCAGGTCGGGTAAAATAAGCTCAAAAAAATCACTCCCATTTTCCACAGCCTCCAGTTGCATCATTCGATCTATGGCACAAGCGATAACAGGAAGGTTCAAATAGTCTTGATGATCACCAAACAAACATATCCTACCTGGGGCTGAGGCAAATATTCTTGACATTAATTATTGCGTGTTATGAAGGTAATTTATAGCCGTTGTGATACGCTTTCATCAGGTGGGATTCGTTTATGCTTGAATCCGTAAACTGATTTTTGGCTGCATCCCATGTAAGCTTTTGATTGGACTTGAAAGAAATATTTCCCATCTGTGCAACTTTGGCAACGTGCGCTGCTTCTGCTACATTGCACGCCAATATTTCAGGTTTATTTTCTCTAATCGCTTGCATGAAATTTACATGATGCGCCGCAGGTCCATCGTCCTTGCCTTCCTGTAAGGGAACCAAAACTTTTTTACTGCTTCTTTTTTCCTCGATGACCTCCCAGCCATTTCTGTCTAAAATCAGTGTCCCATAATTTCCAATAAACGATATCCCATGATCTCTTCCATAAGAGCCATTGTCAATCCCCATAGCGGAGTCCCAAACCAAGTTGAATTTATCAAATTCATACAGTGTGGTCAGCGTATCGGGTGTCTCCTGACTGAGATTGGGATAGGCAAACTGACCTCCCAGACCTACAATGGACTTGGGCAATGATGCTTTCATACCGATTAAGGCATAATCGAGAAGGTGAACACCCCAGTCTGTCATCAGGCCGCCGGCGTAGTCCCAAAACCATCGGAAGTGAAAATGATATCTACTGGAATTAAAAGGTACTTTGGGCGCTGGACCTAACCAAGCGTCATAATCTACACCCTTGGGAGGATTACTGTCTGCTACTTTTCCAGCAGGACGCATCCATCCTTGATAGCAAAAAACCTTTACTGTTCTTATTGGGCCTAACTTTCCGCTGTGTACAAATGCCATGGCCTCCTTAAAGTGTAAGGAACTTCTTTGCCATTGACCTACTTGAACGATGCGTCCATATTTTTTTTGAGCAGCGATCATCGCTTCACATTCACCGATCGAGTTACCCACTGGTTTTTCGACATAGACGTGCTTTCCTGCCGCAACTGCGTCAATCATCATCAGTGCGTGCCAGTGGTCTGGTGTGCCAATATAAACGACATCAATATCCTTTTGTTCGAGCATTTTTCGATAATCTTTATAAATGCGAACCTTGTCCTTAAAAGCTGCGCCTTGTTTGCTGTTTAATTTACGGTTGATAACATTTTCATCTACATCACACACAGCGACCAAATTGACACCGGGGACTTGTACGGCTTTTAAAGTGTTCCCCCAGCCCATGCCATTAATTCCGATTGCGCCTATATTGATTTGATCACTGGCGCTAATTTTTTGTGATGAAAAACCTGTTAATGAAGGCAAAAACATACTCCCAGCTCCTGCCAGTGCCGATTTTTTTAAAAACTCTTTTCGTTGCATTTAGAATGGATTAATATTAATTGTGCTGCAAATCATTGCATTATAAATTGAAAATAAATATAGAAAAACTTACGTTGTGTTAGCATTAATTTTAAAACGAGGAATTAAATTCATTCGGTGAACAGCTTTTCTATCACCGCTGTGAACTTTTTTAAAACAGTACTTTACAGCTTGAGTCGCTTCCTATTTAAGGTCAATTTATGACTCCAGCTTTACTGGAGGTATTTTTCTTTAGCTTTTTTTAGAAAAAAGTTTAATTTTGGCGTTTTATATAGGCGTTCATTGAAATAGTGTATTTTTGGAAATTTCATCCACCGATATTTTAGGTTTTTTTATATTAATATGCATTTAAAAAACCTTATTAACGCCTATAAACAGTACAAAAGGACGCGTAGCTCAGCTGGATAGAGCATCTGCCTTCTAAGCAGACGGTCACAGGTTCGAATCCTGTCGCGTTCAC
>CAJWGK010000021.1 GCA_913030895.1 uncultured Flavobacteriaceae bacterium
AATAGATTTAGGAACTACCAACTCATGCGTTTCCGTTATGGAAGGAAACGAGCCGGTAGTAATTCCGAACGCTGAAGGAAAAAGAACAACCCCCTCTGTAATTGCATTTGTTGAGGGTGGTGAGATAAAAGTTGGTGACCCTGCCAAAAGACAGGCTGTTACCAATCCCACAAAAACCATAGCATCCATCAAGAGATTCATGGGAAATAAATTTTCGGAATCTGCCAAAGAATCTAAGACTGTCGCCTACAAGGTGGTTAAAGGAGATAATGATACGCCAAGGGTGGACATTGACGGACGTCTTTATACACCACAGGAGCTATCTGCGATGATTTTGCAGAAAATGAAAAAAACTGCCGAGGATTATTTGGGACAGGATGTCACTGAAGCAGTAATCACAGTTCCTGCCTATTTTAACGACGCTCAGCGTCAAGCCACGAAAGAGGCTGGTGAAATTTCGGGACTGAAAGTACAAAGGATCATTAATGAGCCTACCGCAGCTGCTTTGGCATTTGGTTTAGATAAAAAAGGAGGCAGCGACAGTAAAATTGCTGTTTATGACCTGGGAGGAGGTACTTTTGACATCTCGATTCTCGAATTAGGGGATGGTGTTTTTGAAGTGCTTTCGACCAATGGTGACACCCATTTAGGTGGAGATGATTTTGATCAGGTTTTGATTGATTTTCTTGCAGATGATTTTAAAAAAGCAGAACAAATTGATTTAAGAGAAGATCCAATGGCTTTGCAAAGGCTTAAAGAAGCTGCTGAAAAGGCTAAAATTGAATTGTCTTCTTCAACGCAAACCGAAATCAATTTGCCATATGTTACTGCAACCGCATCTGGCCCAAAACATTTGGTGACAACGCTAACAAGAGCAAAGTTTGAGCAGTTATCCGATCAGTTGGTAAAACGCTCATTGGCACCAGTAAAAAAGGCTTTAGATGACGCTGCGCTTTCTACTTCAGAGATTGATGAAGTAATTTTGGTAGGTGGTTCTACACGTATCCCAATAATCCAGTCCGAGGTTGAAAAGTTTTTTGGAAAAAAACCATCTAAAGGAGTAAATCCCGATGAGGTTGTTGCTATTGGTGCAGCTATTCAAGGTGGCGTATTGACTGGAGATGTAAAAGACGTATTGTTGTTGGACGTCACCCCACTTTCTTTGGGAATTGAGACTATGGGTAGTGTGATGACTAAATTGATTGATTCCAATACGACGATACCGACTAAAAAGTCTCAAGTATTTTCTACTGCTGCCGATAATCAACCTTCGGTTGAAATCCATGTGTTACAGGGAGAGCGATCAATGGCCGCTGACAACAAAACAATTGGGAGATTTCATCTCGATGGTATTCCCCCAGCACCCAGAGGGACGCCTCAGATTGAAGTGACTTTTGATATTGATGCTAATGGTATCATTAAAGTAAGTGCTTCAGATAAGGCGACAGGAAAATCACAGGATATCAGAATTGAGGCATCTTCAGGTTTAACTGAGGAAGAAATTGAAAAAATGAAGCAAGAAGCTGAGGCCAATGCTGAGAGTGATAAGAAAGCCAAAGAGGAAGTTGATAAACTCAACAGTGCAGATCAAATGATTTTCCAAACCGAAAAGCAGTTAAGTGAATTTGGTGAAAAACTATCGGCTGACAAAAAAGCACCTATTGAAACAGCTTTGGAGGAATTAAAAAAAGCACATGAGGCTAAGGATTTAGCTGCAATTGATACTGCCTTGGAGAAAATCAATGAAGCTTGGAAAAACGCTTCAGAAGAAATGTATAAGGCACAGGCAGATTCTGCTCAAGCTGATCCAAGCCAACCCACCGAAGATGGAACCAAAGCTGAGGAAAAGGGAGGAGACGATGTTCAGGATGTAGATTTCGAAGAAGTTAAAGACTAAATTTGAATCAACATTACAATTCAAAACCTTCCGTGTAATTAAAACGGAAGGTTTTATTATTTATATATTCGATCATGGAAAAAGAAAAAATCCTGGCCTTTTGTAATTCAATTACTAAAGGGAACTTAATGGAAACCTTAGATATTGAATTTGTCGATGTAGGGGAGGATTTCCTTGCTGCAAGAATGCCTGTGACTAAAAAGGTATATCAACCTGATGGTATTCTTCATGGTGGAGCCACTGTTGCCCTAGCTGAAACAGTCGGCAGTGCGGCAGTTGCTGTTTTTAATCGTGATCCAGGGGTTATTACTCGAGGTATTGAAATATCTGCCAACCACCTTAAAAGTGTAAAAGAGGGTCATGTGACAGGCACTGCTAAACCTATTCACTTGGGTCGAACTACTCAATTATGGGAGATCAAGGTTACTGACGATGACAACAACTTGATTTCACTCTGTAAATTAACAACCATTAGATTGGATAAAAGCTAAATGATAGGAGTTAGCGTTTCAAAAGATTTTAACGAATTTTTGGTTAAGCAAACCCCATTTGTTTTTTTTAGGCTTCCCAATTCCTCGAAAATAAAATGTTATTATCAACAAGATCATACGCTTCATTTTACCAATAATTTTAAGATTGATGGTTTTGTAATGGGGACTTTCCAGAATAGCAATCAAACTCCTTTTATACCGAATACCCACTCTTTAGAATATGATTTCACAAAACTTCAGGTTCCTTATAATGATTTTTATAAAACCCATATTGATGAAAATAAAGCCTCATTTTTAGACCTAGTAAATAAAACCAAAACTGCCATTAATAGGGGGGTTTTAAAAAAACTAGTTGTGGCTAGAGCACAATCTTTTGAAGAAAAAGTGAACCCTACTTCATTGTTTTCAAACCTATTGAGCTTATATCCAAATGCGATGGTTTATTATTGGTACCATCCTAAACTAGGGAGTTGGGTGGGTGCCAGCCCTGAATCTCTATTTTCAATTGATTCTGGGGATTTCCAGACAATGGCGCTTGCCGGTACCCTCCCATATAAAGTCGACGATGATTACAATTGGGGTAAAAAAGAAAAGACTGAACAGCGAATTGTCGTTGATTCAATACTTTCTGTGTTGAGAGGTCTTTTTCAGGAAAACGAAATTAAATGTTCAAAAACCTTTACTAGAAGGGCAGGCAATCTCGTTCACTTGTGTAATATCCTGAGTGTAAAAACCGATGATTTCGATCTTAAGCAAATCATTGACCAACTACATCCTACGCCTGCGGTTGGTGGAATTCCCAAAAATGAAGGCGTTAAATTTTTGTCAAAGCATGAAAGATTTGAACGTTCCTTTTACGCTGGTTTTTTTGGACCCATTTCTGGTTCTGGAAAAGCAGACTTATTTGTAAATCTTAGATGCGCACAGATTGAAAACGACAGATTCACCCTTTACGTTGGTGCTGGAATTACCGCCGATAGTGAGGCTGAAGAAGAATGGGAAGAGACGCAAAAAAAGGCTCAAACTATTCTAAGGGCGATTCAATTTGATGAATCACATTAATCTCCACTTGTTTCGTATTTTTGCAAAGCTATGGAACTGAATTCTGAAAAGGGAGCTGTGATAAAGTACACTAATGTACCTTTAGCGCAAACCGTGGTTCAGTTTTGTGAACTCAAAGGAATTCGGAACATCGTAATTTGCGCGGGTTCAAGAAATGCTCCATTAACAAATGGTTTTGTTGAAAATCCGTTTTTTAAAACATTCAGTATTGTCGACGAGCGAGCTGCTGCTTTCTTTGCCCTCGGAATGGCTCAGCAATTGAAAGCTCCTACCGTTGTAGTATGTACGTCTGGTTCAGCATTATTGAACTTCTATCCAGCTGTAGCGGAGGCTCATTACAGTGACATTCCTCTTGTTATTATCTCTGCCGATCGTATGCCACATCGTATCGATATTGGAGATGGACAAACCATTCAACAGAAAGGGGTTTTTGAACCCCACCTAGCCGATCATGCTTATTTGACACCCGATGTAGCTCATGCTACGGCAACACTACTTGGAAACCCCAATCAAAGCTTGATTAAAAAAAAACCTTCTCCAAAAGAAATTGAGAAGCGTCAACTTGAAATTCAATTAGAGAATGAACTTCAGATCAATAAGGTATTAAATACAGCTAAACAAAAAAGTGGTCCTGTCCACATCAATGTCCCCATGGAGGAGCCATTGTATGGTATGACAAATCAACTTATTTCGCTTACTTATTTTGATGGTGGAAGAAAAGATTCTAATGAGATTGATTTTGATTTTTTTTCTCAACAGTGGCAAAAAGCTACTAAAAAATTAATTTTGGTAGGGGTCAACTTCCCCAATTCGATTGATAAAAAAAAATTAGAAAATCTTTTAAATGACCCCAGTGTGGTTTTGATGACAGAGACCACCTCTAATTTAAGGCTGCCCGAAGCCGTTAACGCAATCGATTCCCTAATCGCGCCGTTAGAAAACGGAAACCCTAATTTCTTTAAAACTTTACAACCCGAAATTCTATTGACTTTTGGTGGGATGGTGGTTTCAAAAAAAGTGAAACGTTTTTTAAGGGACTTTTCTCCAAAATCCCATTGGCATGTAGATCCGTTAAAGGCATATGATACTTATTATTCGTTAAGTCATCATATTCGACTTGAACCCGAGGAATTCATATCTAAAATCAACACCATTAAACCTGTTCCTACAAGCGATTATAAAGCAAAAGTTTTTGACCAATACAAGGCGCAATTGAGTATTGGAAAGCAATATTTAAATAAAATTCCTTTTTCAGATTTAAAAGCTTTTGAAGTTATTTTTAAGTCCCTAGAGAACAAATGGCATTTACAATTGGCAAATAGTTCAACCATTCGTTACGCGCAACTTTTTGATCTGCCAGAGTCAACCGAAGTTTTTTGCAATCGTGGTACAAGCGGAATAGACGGCTCAACAGCGACTGCTATTGGTGCCTCAATTATCAACCAAAATCCCACTTTGTTGATCACAGGCGATCTAAGTTTCTTTTATGACATCAATGGCTTGTGGAATAATTACATTCCGCCTAATTTTAAAATTATTTTGATCAATAATAGTGGTGGAGGAATATTCAGGATTTTACCGGGTGAAAAGGATACCCCAAAATACGATACTTATTTTGAGACTGTCCATCGAAGAAATGCCAAGTCAATATGTAAAGCATTTGGTTTAAGATACTCCTCAGTGAAATCACTTTGGGGGCTAAGGGTAGCATTAAAAACTTTTTTAAAGCCCTCTAACAAGACAAAATTATTGGAAGTCAAAACACCGAGAAATCTTAATGATCTGGTTTTATTAAATTATTTTAAAGCCATGCAAAAGCCTTAACTTCGTAAAATAAATAAGTACCTATGAGTAATATTAAATGGGAATCTATCCAAGAATACAGTGATATTAAATTCGAATTTTTTGAGGGTGTTGCCAAAATAACGATTAATCGCCCAGAAGTTTATAACGCTTTTCGACCAGAGACCAACGTACAAATGTTAGAGGCCATGGAAATTTGCCGAGAGCGAAACGACATAGATGTGGTTGTCTTTACAGGAACAGGAGACAAGGCCTTTTGTAGTGGTGGGGATCAAAATGTGAAAGGAGTTGGGGGTTATGTAGGTGAGGATGGTGTTCCAAGACTGAACGTTTTGGATCTTCATAAGCGGATCAGAGAGATTCCCAAACCTGTAATTGCAATGGTCAATGGATATGCTATTGGAGGCGGACATGTTTTACATGTAGTTTGTGACTTAACCATCGCTAGTGAAAATGCAATTTTTGGGCAGACTGGCCCTAAAGTAGGTAGTTTTGACGGTGGCTTTGGTTCTTCTTATTTGGCAAGACATGTGGGACAGAAGAAGGCTAGGGAAATTTGGTTTTTATGCCAGCAATATTCTGCACATGAAGCTGAAAAAATGGGCATGGTCAATAAAGTAGTTCCGTTAGACCAACTTGAAGCAACCGTTTTAGATTGGTGTAAAACCATGCAAAAAAGAAGCCCTTTGGCATTGCGAATGTTAAAAAGATGCCTTAACGCCGAACTCGACGGCCAGCACGGACTTATGCAATTGGCTGGGGATGCAACCTTAATGTATTACCTGATGGATGAGGCGCAGGAAGGTAAAAAAGCATTTTTGGAAAAAAGAGACCCTAATTTCAAACAATACCCAAAGTTCCCATAAGGATTGAATTCGAAGTTTAAAATTTGGCTTAGTGCAGCACGACTGAGAACTTTACCGCTTTCAGTGGCAGGGATCATCACTGGAAATGCATTAGCCATTCGATCCGATCAATTTTCTATTATTATTTTTATACTTTCCTTACTTACTGCTGTGTGTTTTCAGATCATTTCAAATTTTGCAAATGATTATGGAGATGGTATTAGGGGAACAGACAATGATGAACGTTTGGGGCCACAAAGAACCCTACAACAGGGACTTTTGACAGCACCTGAACTTAAAAAAGGGATTGCTTTCACAGCTTTAATTTCAATCTTTCTTTCATTAATATTAATCTATGTTTCCCTCGGTTGGAACTCCTTGCTGATTTCAATCTTATTTCTATTTCTTGCCTTTAGTGCAGTAATCGCTGCGATTAAATACACTGTTGGAAAAACCGCCTATGGATATAGTGGATTAGGAGATTTGTTTGTCTTTCTTTTTTTCGGTTTGGTCAGTGTCCTCGGTGCTTATTATCTCCAATCAAAAATTATTAATGTTGAAGCGATTTATTTTGCCGTCTCTATTGGACTTTTGAGCGTCGGTGTTCTTAACCTCAATAATATGCGAGACATTTCCAATGATAAAAATTCACAAAAAAATACGTTGGCGGTTATCATGGGGAGTAAAAAAGCTAAACTTTATCACTTTTTTTTGATTGCAACCAGTGCATTAACTTTACTCTTGGGCGTGGGAATTGATTACTTAAAAACCAATCAATTTTATATTATCATTTTTTTTCCGCTGATTTACCATTTTTTGAAAGTTTGGAATATCAAGGAGCCTAAAGCCTTTGACCCACTTTTAAAACAATTGGCACTATCGACCTTCTTTATCGCTTTGTTTTTGATTTTTATTTTTTCAATCATCTAATGAAAGCCAGCTATAAAAGACACCTATTAAAATTTATAAACCCTGGCGGAACTTCACGTGGAGTATTGACGGAAAAAGAAACTTGGTTTTTAATTTTAAAAGATGGCACCAAAACAGGAATTGGTGAATGTGGCCTGTTCAGGGGTTTGAGTGCCGATGATTTACCAAATTTTGAGTTTCACCTCAAAAACTTATGTGATCGAATTAATAGAGGGGAAACCATCGATTTGGGAACCTTAAAAAACTTTCCTTCTCTGCAAATGGGTTTTGAAATGGCGGTATTGTCTTTGAGAGGGGATAACCCATTTGAACTTTTCCCATCATCATTTACTACATCAAAAGACACCATTCCTATCAATGGATTAGTCTGGATGGGAGCAATTGATTTTATGAAAACCCAAATCAGAGAAAAAATAGCACAAGGCTATGGTTGTTTAAAATTAAAAATAGGTGCACTAGAATTCAGTAATGAATTAGCGTTACTCAAAGAAATCCGAAATGAATTTTCAGTAGATCAAATGATCATCAGAGTGGATGCAAACGGTGGTTTTTCACCACATGATGTAATGGATAAGCTTGAAGCATTGGCGGATTTGGAAATACATTCTATCGAGCAGCCAATAAAAGTCAATCAACATTATGTATTAAGTGAAATTTGCTCAAAAACTCCGATACCTATTGCTTTGGACGAAGAGCTTATAGGTGTTTTTGATAAAAAAGATAGGGAAGCCTTACTTGACACTATTAATCCCCAATTTATTGTTTTAAAACCTTCCCTGCTAGGCGGTTTTAGCTCCTCTCAGCAGTGGATTCAATTGGCTAGTGAACGATCTATAGGCTGGTGGGTAACCAGTGCCTTAGAAAGCAATATTGGCTTAAATGCTATTGCCCAATGGACTTATCAGCTAGGGGTTAGTTCATATCAAGGTCTGGGGACAGGAAGTTTATTTTCCAACAATATTGATTCCCCCTTGGAAGTTAAACAAGGTCGCCTTACTTTTAACCTAAACAGTGAATGGAACACTAAATTTTAAATATGTTTTTAGAACAGGTAGATTCAAAAAACAACTCATTTGTCAAATATCTTAGGGGGTCACTGATAATAATTTTTATTCATTTTTTAGGGCAAATTCCATTGTCTCTCTACCTCATTTCTGGAAATATTAATATTGAAAACCTGGAAGATCAGAGTCAAATTTTGTCTTTGATTCCCCCCAATCTAGGACTAATTCTAATTCTTATCCCTTTTTTAGTGACCCTTCCAGTGCTTTGGTTTGTTGTAACCAAATTGCATAATCAAAACATCACAAGCCTTATTACCTCGCGTACAAAAATAGACTACGGTAAAATAATCTTCGCCTTTTTTTTGTGGGGTGGTATTTCCGCCACTTTGGTCATCTCAGATTATTTAATTAACCCCGACGATTATGTGTGGAACTTCAAGCTTATTCCATTTCTTACATTGTTAGTTATTGCGGTTTTAATGATTCCAATACAAACAACGGTAGAGGAACTCATTTTTAGGGGATATCTAATGCACGGTTTTGGACGGCTAACAAAGAACCGATGGGGTCCACTCCTTATTACCTCTGTAATTTTTGGTATGCTTCACCTTTGGAATCCAGAGATTGATAAATTAGGAATAGAGTTGATATGGTACTACATTGGAACAGGGCTGTTCTTGGGTGTCATTACACTTATGGATGACGGGATGGAATTGGCTTTAGGTTTTCATGCCGCCAATAATCTAATAACAGCATTATTGGTAACCGCATCTTGGACCGCGTTTCAAACGGAGTCTCTACTGATTGACAATTCAGAGCCATCTCTCGGCAAGGAGTTATTTGTTACGTTACTTGTTATTTATCCAATTATCACTATTATTTTCGCTAAAAAATACCAATGGAAACATTGGAAAAAACAATTAACCAATAAATTTAAATGAACACACCGCATTACACTAAAATTCATAATCGCTTTAAGCTAAACGGTTACCATTTTTCTGCCGATGAGCTTAAAGAAATAGGGTATGATTTCATAAAAGAAGGTATTCCCTACGAGATGGCTATCGGAAACTTTTTCATGAACTGGATGGACAAAAATGATTATATAAACGTCAAAACTTCTGGCTCGACGGGTGACCCTAAAATTATTCAAATTTCCAAACAGGCAATGGTGCGTTCTGCCATTAGGACAGGTAATTTTTTTGATGTTAAAATTGGAGACACTGCCCTTCACTGCCTACCCACAGACTTTATTGCTGGAAAAATGATGCTTGTTAGGGCAATCATTCTAGGGCTGTCTTTGGAAATAGTTGAGCCAAGCGCTAACCCGATGAAAGATCAATATAAAAACTTTGATTTTGTAGCCATGACGCCTATGCAAGTTCATAACTCACTAGACCAATTGGATCAAATTAAGACTTTGATAATTGGAGGTGCACCCATTTATCCTGAATTAAACCAAAAATTAGTTGAAAGACACAACCGATGTTTTGAGACTTATGGGATGACAGAAACCGTTACTCATATTGCAGTATCAAAACTTGCCGTACCAAAAAAACCCTTTAAAGCTCTTGATGGGATTAACTTGAAAGTCGATAAAGACGGATGTTTGATTGTCGATGCTCCTGATATAACCGATAAGCTAATTTACACCAATGATATGGTGGAAATGCATGACGAAAAGAATTTTACTTATTTAGGAAGAAGAGATAATGTGGTTAATTCTGGTGGAGTTAAAATTTTCCCTGAGGTAGTTGAACGAAAACTAGCCAACTACATTGACCATCCATTTTTTGTTTTTGGATTAACTGATAAAATTTTGGGTGAAAAGCTGGTGCTAATTGTGGAAGGCGAGTTAGATGATTTGGCCGAGATACAAAAGCAGCAATTGTCGTGTGTCAGCCTTGAGAAATTTGAAGCTCCTAAAGAAATATTTTTTGTGTCAAAAATAATGACAAACAATGGTAAGTACTTGAGAAAAAAGACAATTAAGGCTTTTAATATTTCTTAAACCTGAATTATCCCCATATTGAATTTTTTCTCAATTGGCGCGTTGTTTGCAGCTTCAATCCCCATACTAATCCACTTTCTCGTTTCCATTGGATCGATGATGGCATCTGTCCACAACCTCGCAGCAGCATAATAAGCTTGGGTTTGTCTTTCGTACCTGGATTTGATTTCGTCTAATAGCGCTTTTTCTTTCTTCGGGTCGATTTCCTCTCCCTCTTTCTTTCTTTTTGATTTTTCAATTTGCAGTAAAACTTGAGCGGCTTGTTCACCTCCCATCACTGCCATTTTTGAACCTGGCCATGCAAAAATCAAACGTGGGTCGTAAGCCTTTCCGCACATCGCATAGTTTCCTGCTCCATTCGAATTACCTATGATGACGGTAAATTTCGGAACAACACTATTTGACATCGCACTGACCATTTTCGCACCATCTTTAATGATTCCACTGTGTTCTGCTTTACTTCCGACCATAAAACCGGTTACATCTTGTAAAAAAACCAACGGTATTTTTCTTTGATTACAATTGGCAATAAATCGTGTTGCTTTATCTGCTGAGTCTCCATAGATGACGCCACCAAATTGTAGTTCACCCTTTTTGTTTTTAACTACTTTACGTTGATTCGCAACGATGCCAACTGCCCACCCGTCAATACGAGCATAGGCCGTAATTAAAGTCTTACCATAGGCTGCCTTATACTCTTCTAAGGTATCTTTATCTATCAACCTTTTAATGATTTCAAAAGTATCATAGGGTTGGGTTTTATCATTTGGGAGCAATTCAAAGATTTCATCGGTAGGCAATTTAGGTGCAATTGCATCGACGCGATTGAATCCCGCTTTAGGATTGTCTCCAATTTTTCCAACCAATGCGCGAATACGCTCAAGCGCATCTTGATCATTTTTAGCCTTATAATCAGCAACACCGCTTATTTCGGTGTGTGTGGTAGCACCTCCAAGAGTTTCGTTGTCGATGTCTTCCCCAATAGCTGCTTTGACTAAATAACTTCCCGCTAAAAATATGCTTGCAGTTTTATCCACCACAATTGCTTCATCGGACATAATAGGTAAATAGGCGCCTCCAGCAACACAACTGCCCATGACAGCCGCAATTTGAACAATTCCCTCACTGCTCATTTGAGCATTGTTTCTAAAAATTCGACCAAAGTGTTCTTTGTCAGGAAATATTTCATCTTGGCGCGGTAGAAATACACCTGCACTATCCACTAAATAGATGATCGGAATTTTATTTTCTAATGCGATCTCCTGAGCACGTAGGTTTTTTTTTGCGCTTATAGGAAACCAAGCTCCTGCTTTTACTGATGCATCATTTGCGACCACCACACAGAGTTTTTTTGAAATATAACCCATAACGACTACCACACCACCTGAGGGACATCCCCCATCTTCTTGATACATTTCATAGCCTGCTAAAGCACCAATTTCAATATTTTCCGAATCATTGTCCAGTAGGTAACTTACGCGTTCTCTAGCAGTCATCTTTCCTTCAGAACGTATTTTATCCAATCTGGATTTGCCCCCACCTAACCTCATTTGGGCAACTTTCTTATTCAGATCAGCAATCAGAAGCTTGTTTTGGTCTTTATTTTTCTCTATAGCTAAATTCATACTTTACTTTTACACCCTATGTAACTTGTGAATGTTTTTATGTTCTACGCTACGAAACTAAATACATTTTTTTTGAAATCGTATTAAAAAAAATAGATATTTGTTATTATGGCAGATGATAACAAAGTAATTTTCTCAATGTCGGGGGTATCTAAAACCTATCCTTCGGCAAATCAACCGGTAATCAAAAATATCTATCTCAGCTTTTTTTATGGCGCTAAAATTGGGATTTTAGGACTCAATGGCTCCGGTAAATCTACTTTATTAAAAATTATCGCCGGAGTCGATAAGAACTATCAGGGAGATGTGGTTTTTTCTTCAGGTTATTCAGTGGGCTATTTAGAGCAAGAACCACAGATTGATCCAAATAAAACCGTCATTGAAGTTGTCAGAGAAGGAGCGGCAGAAACGGTTGCTATTTTGGAGGAATACAATAAGATTAATGATCAATTTGGATTACCTGAAGTTTACGAGAATGCTGAAAAAATGGAACAGTTGATGAATCAGCAAGCCAAACTACAGGACGAAATCGATGCCAGAAATGCCTGGGATTTAGATAGCCAACTCGAGTTGGCAATGGATGCGCTAAGAACACCGCCCGGAGACCAAAAAATTGAATTTCTTTCAGGAGGTGAACGCCGAAGAGTTGCACTTTGTCGGCTTTTACTTCTAAAGCCTGATGTTTTATTATTGGATGAACCAACCAATCATTTAGATGCAGAGTCCGTCCACTGGCTTGAACATCATCTAGCAAAATATTCGGGTACAGTTATTGCCGTAACCCATGACCGTTACTTTTTGGATAATGTTGCTGGTTGGATATTAGAGTTGGATAGGGGAGAGGGAATTCCTTGGAAAGGTAATTACTCCTCCTGGTTAGAGCAAAAAGCCAAACGTTTAGCACAAGAGCAAAAACAGGCCTCTAAACGTCAAAAAACATTGGAAAGAGAGCTGGAGTGGGTGCGAATGGCACCTAAGGGAAGACAGTCCAAACAAAAGGCACGGTTGAATAACTATGACCGTTTAATGAGCCAAGATCAGAAGGTGGTGGATGAAAAATTAGAAATATACGTTCCGAATGGTCCACGATTAGGGACTAATGTCATTGAGGCTAAGGGAATCAAAAAGGCATATGGAGATAAATTGCTATATGAAGATTTAAACTTCACCCTCCCACAGGCTGGAATTGTTGGAGTCATCGGTCCTAATGGTGCAGGAAAAACTACATTGTTCAAGATGATTTTGGGGGAGGAAACTCCTGATGGTGGAAGTTTTTCGCTTGGAGATACTGTAAAGGTTGCATATGTAGATCAATCGCATAGTAATATCGATTCTGAAAAATCTATTTGGTCAAATTTCAGTGATGAGCAGGATTTGGTTATGATGGGTGGGAGGCAAGTCAATTCTCGCGCTTATTTAAGTAGATTTAATTTTAGTGGAAATGAACAAAATAAAAAGGTAACAACGCTATCTGGTGGGGAACGTAACCGCCTTCATTTGGCAATGACGCTCAAGGAGGAGGGGAATGTTTTACTGCTTGATGAACCAACCAATGATCTAGATGTCAATACCTTAAGGGCATTAGAAGAGGGATTAGAAAACTTTGCTGGGTGTGCTGTAGTCATTTCTCACGATAGGTGGTTTTTAGATCGTATCTGTACTCATATTTTGGCTTTCGAGGGAGATTCACAGGTTTACTTTTTTGAAGGTTCTTTTTCTGACTATGAAGAAAATAAAAAGAAGCGATTAGGGGAAGATTTACTACCTAAGCGAATTCAGTACAAGCGATTGACGAGAGACTGATTTTTCTTTAATTGCAACTTTATATAAACCCAATACTTAACCTACATACTATGAAAAAGAATATTTTCTTTGAATTTTCATTCACTGATTTCCTTATCAAGAAATGTCTTAAAACTTCGCTTTTAGCCTTGTTGTTCACTTCTTTTAGCTGCACCTCTTCAGATGATAACCCAGTCAAAACAACTGATACTGAAGAGAATAAAGAGTCAAGTGCGAAGTACGCCGTAACTTTTAATTTGAATTGGAACAGGGATGATTTTCCTGTCGATTACCCCAATGGATCACACTTTTCAAGAATAGTTGGATGGAGCCACAAACCGACATCAAATTTTATCAATATAGGAACTTTGGCTTCTACAGGAATCAAAAATGTGGCAGAGACGGGAAGTACGTCACAGATTAAAGTAGAGATTGAGGAGAAAATTGCGAATAAGGAAGGAAACGAGTTTTATGAGGGATCCTCTTTAGGTAGCGGTGTTGGTAAAATCGAAATTGAAGTGACAGTCGATGAGGATTACCCCAGTATTAGTCTTACTACTATGATCGCCCCCAGTCCCGATTGGTATGTGGGTATCATCAATTTAAATTTACTGGTGAAAAACACATTTATTCAGGATACCACTTTAATTGGTAAGGTATATGATTCAGGAACGGATGATGGATTAACGTTTAACGCCTCAAATAAGAGGTCTACTCCTCAGCAGAAAATCTATTTGATAAAAGATCCGCCATTGGGAGACGGAGAGTCAGTAGATGAAAAGTTCTGTACTGTCGAGATCAAAAAACTTTAGACTTCACCAATCATATCTTCTGGCTTAACCCATTGGTCAAACTCTTTTTCAGTCAGATATCCAAGGGCTAATGCAGCAGTTTTTAGTGTCGTTCCTTCCTCGTGAGCTTTGTTAGCAATCTCGGCTGCTTTATAATACCCTATTTTGGTGTTTAGGGCAGTGACCAACATTAAGGAGTTATTAACCAATTCGGTAATCCTGTCATGGTTTGGTTCGATACCCGCGACGCAGTTCACCGAAAAGCTTACACAAGCATCACCAATGAGTTGTGCGGATTGCAGTATATTGGCTGCCATAACAGGTTTAAATACGTTTAACTCATAGTGCCCTTGTAGTCCACCCACGCCAATGGCAACATCATTTCCTATCACTTGAGCACAGACCATTGTCATCGCCTCACACTGTGTGGGATTTACTTTTCCAGGCATTATTGAACTTCCAGGTTCATTGGCAGGAATCTTGATTTCTCCAATACCAGATCGAGGCCCAGAGGCCAAGAGTCGAATGTCGTTAGCTATTTTATTCAATGCGACCGCTAGTTGTTTTAAAGCCCCATGAGTTTCGACGATTGCGTCATGTGCGGCTAGCGCTTCAAATTTATTTTCTGCTGTTATAAAAGGAAGTCCAGTAAATTTGGCAATGTAAGTGGTAACTTTTTCCGAATAACCCTCTGGAGTATTAATTCCCGTTCCTACAGCGGTTCCTCCTAAAGCCAATTCGGATAGATGTTTTAGAGTATTTTTTAGCGCTTTGATACCATGATCTAATTGAGAAACATAACCCGAAAATTCCTGACCTAAGGTCAAAGGAGTGGCATCCATCAAGTGAGTGCGACCTATTTTTACAACGGATTGATAAGCATCCGATTTTTCTTTTAATATTGTTTTGAGTTGTTCTACACCAGGAATCGTCGTTGCTACAATTTTTTTATAGGCTGCAATATGCATTCCTGTTGGGAAAGTATCATTGGAGGATTGAGATTTATTGACATCATCATTTGGTGCGAGTGTCTTTTTTCCCTCTCCAAGCTTTTTTCCTTCTAATACATGGGCACGATTGGCAATAACTTCGTTTACATTCATGTTACTTTGTGTTCCCGAACCTGTTTGCCAAACAACCAAAGGAAATTGATCGTCCAGTTTACCTGCCAATATTTCATCACAAACTGTTGCAATTAAATCTCGTTTATTCGAATCTAAAATTCCAGCATCACAATTAGTAAATGCCGCTGCTTTTTTGAGATATGCGAATCCGTAGACAATTTCAAGCGGCATAGAAGCTGGCGCCCCAATCTTAAAATTACTTCTAGAACGCTCTGTTTGAGGACCCCAATAGGCATCTTTTGGGACTTTTACCTCTCCTAGGGTGTCTTTTTCTATACGATAACTCATTTCGAAAATTTAATTACGATACAAAAATACGGTCTTTTCATTTATGGTGATAAATAAATTTATTTAACCCCTAAACCTAAATGGAAAAAAGCTTAAATTTGAACTAGAATTTTATTCTATGTTTGAATTTGACCAGTATTTAGGCTTTATTGCTTTTCTATCTATTTTGACCATTGGTTTTTGGTTGATGATTTTTCTATTAACTTTTGTTGTTCCCTATTGGTTATTTGGAAACCTTATGGAGTTTTTAAAAGAAAAAAGAAAGCAAAAGTCTGAGAGTAATTAAATATTAAAACCCTACATCCTCCTGAGGTTGTCTTCTTGGTTTAGGCGCGCTTTTCTGCTTTTTCTGCCTAACACGATAAGTGAAAGACGCTGTGATAGATGGGATTTCCCTTCTCAAAATAGTATGTTGATTAAACGTCCCACTCCTTGTGGTGAGCTCTCTTTGTGCAGTGTTAAAGAGATCCCTTACTCTTATGGACAAAGTCCCTCTATTTTTTAAAACGTCTTTACTGAGCGCTGCTGAAACCTGAAGTAGTGGCTTAAAACTCACTAGCGAAGTATTTCTGGGGCCCAAATAACTTCCTTGTAACTGGAAATCAATTTCACCCGGTAATGTAGTTTTCGCGTTTAAGGTGGATGACCAACTAAAATTTGATCTGTCAAGATTCACGCCACGAAAACTGCCAACAGTTTCAGAATTAAATAAATTAGTATTGAGAAAAAATCTTGATTTTTTTGAGGGTGAATAACTAATCGTCAATTCACCACCAATTTGATTGTTTTCACCAACGTTAATCGGTCTTTTAATGATTACAGGTACAGTTTGATTCTCATTTAGACTTGAGTTATCATCACCTGAAATTGATATTCTTTGCCCTGTATCAAAAGGAAAAATTGTAAAAACATCAGTTGATTTTTTATAGTATATAGAGGAATTAAGTGTCAATTTATCCCATTTCTTTAAAAACCCTAAATCTAAAGTGTTTGAGTAACTAGGGAATATATTTGGGTTACCCTGAAAAAAGTTTGTAATATTAGATCTGGTCAGAAAAGGGTTTAAAAACCTTGTGCGAGGTCTTGAAATTCTCCTACTGTATCCAAGTATTATACTTTCTGTTTCATTGAATTTATAAGAGAAATTTAGTGTGGGAAAAAATCTAAAATATTTTTGATTATTTTCTTCATTTGTCATTAGTTGTTTGACGTCAACTTTAGAATCTTCAACTCTTAAGCCGACTAAAAATGAAAAATCTTCAATCGTTCTCCCATACTGAACATATCCAGCGTTTATTTTTTCTTTATACACCAAAACATTAGATAGGCTGTCTCTGATGTTCCCCATATAATTATAAACACTAAAATCAGTTTCCTCATCTAGAAAACTTCCCCTATATCCAAGCTCTAGCTGCGTTTCTTCATTTATTTTAATAACATAATCAGCCTGAAGTAATATCCTTTCTTGATCTTTAAATTCCTTTACTGTTTCATCTCTTAAAGCGTTTGTGTTTTCAATATCTCTAAACTCATTTTCAGAATTATTCTCGTATTGAAAAACGGCACTTAGTTTACTTCCTTTTTTAAACTCCTTATCAAAGTTTGTGCTGAATTGAAATGCATTATCATCGTCAGATTTAAATTCATCTAATTCGGTTGTTTCAATCAATGACCGACTCGAATCGTATTGATCTAAATCTGTTTTACTATTATCAATCCCATTCTCAGTTCTTATAAAACTGTTTAAGCTCAGCGTTGTTTTTTCGTCTAAAATAAACTCAACACCTAAGCTTGAGAAAAAACTTTTATCTCCGAACTCCATTCTTTTGTACTCTGAGCCGAAGGTACTTGGATTGTCGTCATTATAAAATTCAGTTTCGTTTGAGATTTTTCCAATTGAAAGGTTATCTAGCAAGGTATTGGTTGAAAAAATATTGATATTTTTACTCCTGTAGTTAATATTGGCCGACCCACTATACCTCTCTGGAATCCCAGCATTTGCAACAAAATTTCCATTAAACCCGTTTAAGTTATCTCTTCTCAAAACAACATTGATGATTCCTGCAGTTCCTTCCGCACCGTAGCGAGCAGATGGAGACGTGATTACTTCAATTTTTTCGATAGATTCGGCTGGAAGATTTTGTAAACCTTGAGGGCCAGAAATACCGACTAATCCTGATGGTTTACCGTTAATTAAGATTCTTACATTTTCATTTCCCCTTAAAGACACATTCCCCTCTAAATCTACTGACACCGAAGGAACATTGCCTAATACATCAGCAACATTGCCGCCCCGTACCGTTAGGTCTTTACCTACATTGTAGACCCTTTTATCCAAGCGAATCTCAACCTCAGTTTTTTCAGCGATCAATTCGACCTCATTTAAAAGATTTTCAGAAATCTTAAGCGCAATTTTACCAAAGTCTTTTGCCTTTGTGACTACTAAATTTTCTTGGTTAAATGAGTCAAAACCAATAAACTCAATTTTGACATTGTAGGTTCCCGAAGGTACTTCTATACTAAATAAACCTGAACTGTCAGTGATTCCACCTTGAATTTCACTCGGTTTATTTGGGTTGATTAAGCTGATGGTAGCATACTCCAAGGGCTGGAGTGTTTCCTGGTCAATTACGCTTCCACTTATTTTAAATTTCAGGTCGTTACCTCCAACATTTTGAGCATAGATTTTTGGTAAAATGAGAATGGAAATAATGAAATACAAAAACTTTTTCATGGATATTAAATATCTTTGTTTGACTGTAAAAATCAAAATAAGTTTAATTTTTATCGATGAAATCAATCAAGTTTTCGATAGGTCTCGCTAGAACCCCCAGGTTTTCTGTAGTTACGATAGGTCGCTCAATCAATTTGGGGTTACTGATCATCAGTTCGACTATTTGGTCTTCATCCAGTTTTTTATCAGAAAATTGATGCTTCCAAATCGCTTCGTTTTTTCTTAATATCTCTGAGGGTTTTTTTCCAATTAATTCAAGCACTTTTAATAGTGTTTGTTTATCAAAATTTTGCTCCAAGTACTTAACGACCTCAAATTTAATATCCTTTTCTTCAAGTAGATTTAGTGCCTCTCTGGATTTTCTGCACCTCGGGTTGTGGTATATGGTATATTTCATCTGAATAAACTTTCGGAAGTCATCGGCAATAATAGTTTAATCGTACTTGCGGATAACGACGCTTCTATTAAAACGTCAGAAAGCGGATTTGATTGTATAAAAAACCCATCACTAGGGATGGGTTTTATTGTTTGGTAATTAATGTTACTTTACTTTATCGACAATCGCTTTAAAAGCCTCTGGATTGTTGGTTGCGAGGTCAGCTAGTACCTTACGGTTTAAGTGTACATTGTTGGCTTTAACCTTGCCCATAAACTGGCTGTATGACATCCCGTGAAGTCTTGCGCCAGCGTTAATTCTCGCTATCCAAAGCGATCTAAAATTTCGTTTCTTGGTTTTGCGGTCTCTGTAGGCATAAAGTAGTGCTTTCTCTACAGCGTTTTTTGCAACGGTCCAAACGTTTTTTCTTCTACCAAAGTAACCTTTGGCAAGCTTTAAAACTTTTTTTCTTCTGGCTCTTGAAGCCACTGAATTTACTGATCTTGGCATTTTATTTTAGTTTTTTTGATAAGGGCGGTTTTTCAACACTTTAAGGCCACTTATCAGGGTGATACAAATGGTAACCGGATTATTACTTTAATCTGAGTTGTTCTTTAATACTGTTGACATCGCTTTCGTGAACTAGACCAGAATGCGTTAATTTTAATTTACGCTTTTTGGACTTTTTCGTCAAAATATGACTTTTAAAGGCGTGCTTTCTTTTAATTTTACCAGAACCAGTAAGCTTAAAACGCTTTTTGGCACTGGATTTTGTTTTCATCTTGGGCATTATTGCTCATTTAATGGTTTAACTCTTTATTTCTTCTTCGGAGCGATGAACATGGTCATTCGCTTTCCTTCGAGTTGAGGCATTTGCTCTACTTTTCCAATCTCTTCAAGGTCTTGTGCCAAGCGCAACAACAAAATCTGTCCTTGTTCTTTAAACACTATCGACCGACCTTTAAAAAACACGAAAGCTTTGAGTTTAGCACCGTCATTTAAAAATTTCTCGGCGTGTTTTTTCTTAAACTCATAATCGTGTTCATCTGTTTGGGGTCCAAAACGTATTTCCTTAATAATTACTTTGGTCGCTTTGGATTTAAGGGCTTTTTCACGCTTTTTTTGTTCGTATAGAAACTTCTTGTAGTCCAAAATTTTACAAACCGGGGGGGATGCTTTTGGGGAAATTTCTACGAGATCAAGTTCAAGCTCCTCAGCTATTGCAATCGCTTTGGGAAGTCTGTAAACACCTACCTCAACATTATCACCAACTAATCGTATTTCGTGTGCTGTGATTTTTTCATTGATCTTGTGAGGATTTTCTTTGATTATCCTCGCAGGTTTATTCGATCTTCTACGGCGTATTGCTATGACTTACCAATTTTAAATTAATTATCAAATTTAGAAATACTTTTTGATATCTCTTCCTTTATGAGACTGACGAAGTTTTCTGCTTCCATCACTCCCATATGACCTTCACGGTGTTTTCTAACAGAAACATTGTCCATTTCTGCTTCTTTTTCTCCTATTATCAACATGAAAGGCACCTTGCTTAACTCAGCTTCACGGATTTTTTTTCCGATTGTTTCATTCCTGTCGTCTAGGAAGGCGCGAATTTCGTTATTTTCTAAATAATTTAAAACTTTTTTGGCGTATTTTTCATGCTTTTCACTTACACAGAGTAAGTTTACCTGCGTAGGTGCCAACCAAAGTGGAAAATTTCCAGCAGTATGCTCTAAAAGAATTGCTACGAATCGTTCTAAACTTCCGAAAGGCGCACGGTGAATCATCACAGGGCGGTGGAGTTCGTTGTCACTCCCTTTGTAGGTCAAATCAAACCGCTCAGGAAGATTGTAATCTACTTGAATCGTTCCCAGTTGCCATTTCCTTCCCAGTGCATCTTTGACCATAAAATCAAGCTTTGGGCCATAAAAGGCGGCTTCTCCTTTTTCAATTACAAAATCTAGATTTTTTTCTTTGGCAGCATTGATGATTGATTGTTCTGCTTTTTCCCAATTGGCAGTATCGCCGATATATTTTTCTGGGTTTTTGGGATCACGAATAGAAACCTGTGCCTGAAAATCTTCAAAACCTAATGATCCAAATACATAAAGCACCAAGTCAATCACATCTTTAAATTCTTGATCCAATTGCTCGGGTGTACAAAAAATGTGTGCATCATCTTGTGTGAATCCTCTTACACGAGTAAGCCCGTGTAATTCGCCACTTTGTTCATAGCGGTAAACAGTTCCAAATTCTGCGTATCGTTTTGGAAGTTCTTTATAGCTCCAGGGTTTGGTTTTGTAAATTTCGCAGTGGTGGGGGCAGTTCATCGGTTTGAGTAAAAAAGTTTCTCCTTCTGCCGGAGTTTCAATGGGTTGAAAGCTATCTTCTCCATACTTATCATAGTGTCCAGAGGTCATGTACAACTCCTTATTGCCAATGTGAGGAGAAATAACTTGCTCATACCCAGCTTTCTTTTGCGCGGCTTTTAAAAACCCTTCCAAACGCTCCCTCAGGGCAGCTCCTTTGGGAAGCCATAAGGGTAATCCCTGACCCACTTTTTGTGAGAAAGTGAACAATTCTAATTCTTTTCCGAGTTTTCTGTGATCTCGTTTTTTTGCCTCTTCTAAAAGCTCGAGGTATTCGGTGAGTTCTTTTTGCTTGGGGAATGAGATTCCATACAACCTAGTAAGTTGTTTGTTTTTTTCATCACCTCTCCAATATGCACCTGCTACATTCAGCAATTTGACCGCCTTAATAAAACCCGTGTTTGGGATATGACCTCCACGACATAAATCGGTAAAATCAGCATGATCACAGAATGTAATCGTTCCATCTTCCAGATTTTCGATGAGTTCAACTTTATAGGGGTTGTTCTCTTTTTTGTAAAAATCCAATGCTTCTTCTTTGGAGACACTACGCATTTTGAATTCAAATTTCTGTCGTGCGAATTCCAAAAACTTTTTTTCAAGATCTTTTAGTTCTTTTTCTGTAATAGAATGGTCTCCGAAATCAGTATCATAATAAAACCCTTTTTCAATGGCGGGTCCTATGGTGAGTTTCGCATTGGGATAAAGGGCAAGTATGGCTTGTGCCAATACATGGGCAGAGGAATGCCAAAAGGCAGTTTTTCCCTGCTCGTTATTCCAAGTAAAGAGTTGAATCTCCCCGTCTTTCATTAACGGCGTAGCTGCTTCGACAGTTTGTTCGTTGAACTGAGCGGAAAGGACATTTCTTGCTAAGCCTTCACTTATGCTTTGAGCGACCTGAAAAGGGGTAGTACCCACTGGGTAGGATCGGACAGACTGATCTGGAAAACGAATTTCAATCATGTTTGGAATCAATGATGCGCAAAGATAAGGGGTCTCTTGCTAGCAAGCAATCGATTTTTTAAAGTTTTGTTTTTCGTTTACCTAAATGGTTATTGACAAGTGTTTTTATTTAAAATTTATTTCTTGTGTTTGATTAATCAATTCTTTGCCCGACTCCAAAGTTTAATAATCGAAAAACCTCCATTTCTGAGAGAATACAGGGGAGATGATTTCTTTTACGAGGTCGCTCAATATGAAATTTCATTTTTTCCTGCCCCAATACCTTTTCGTAATAAAACTTGATGGCATTGATGTATTGGTTTTGGGTAGAAGCGCTAACTTTATCTTGTTCAATAAGGTGAAGTAAAAATCGTTTGATTTCCTCCTTACCAATAACTTCAAGCCTTTGATGCTTAAAAAACAACATGAATTTTAAAAAACAAGAGGAATACGTCTTCACAGTATTTTGACTATACCTTTTAAGAACAAGCTGCTCTAAATACGCTTTAGGAAGCTTAACAGTTGGTTTTGGTGCAGCCGAAGTTGTTTTTTTAATCGGGTGAGAAGTTTGATTTATTTGAGAGTAATCTATAAATACTTTCCCTTTTAGCGCTTGATAAAAAGTATGCAACTGAAAGTCTTTTTTAGGAAAATACCACGACCGAAGGGTTTGGCTCCATCGCACTCTTTTTTGAGCATTAACTAATGGAATCAGTTCATTATCATAAGTAAAGATCACTTTGATAACAGCTTCTTGTTTGTGAGAACCAGGGATGAGTTGTAGGTTTTTCATTCGGAGGTTAAACTGGATTTGGGGCAGCTTTAGCCAAATATACTAAAAAATTCTATTCCTTTTTGGAGCTATTGATTGCCACAACAACGTTTTTATCTTGTCATCATTTTTGGGCGGTGGCTCAGGAAGTTTGTTGTTGAGATATTAAGAAGAGTTAGTTTTTTTCTCTCCCAGCAGCCCATTAAGCAAGGTTCGTATTGCCCAAAACCCGTAAACGATTGCAGTAATACACAAAGCAATACCCACCAAAAGTACGACCCAAAAAAAAGGATGGTCTTGGTTTTTAAAAGCCTGAAATACAACAACCGGTGAAATAAAACAGAGCACAATAAATGTTCCCATTTTAAGCAAACCTTTTTTTAATTTTTTAGAATTCACGAGTGGTTTTTAATAGCGTCTCTAATACTTTTATGTTTTTCCAATGATTTGACAGCAGTGTTGTAGTCTATGGAGAGTTCCTCCATCAGAATTCTCGCCGCACGATCAACCAGCTTGTTATTGGTCATTTGAATATCGATCATTTTATTGCCTTTGACCCTTCCTAATTGAATCATGGTCGCTGTGGTGATCATATTGAGGATCAATTTTTGGGCAGTTCCTGCTTTCATTCTAGAACTACCGGTTACAAATTCTGGCCCTACGACAACCTCAATGGGAAATTCACTGGCCATTGCAAGTGGGCTATTAGGGTTACAGGTGATACCGCCTGTTTTGATTTGATTTTCCCGACATTTTTCTATGGCACCTACGACATAGGGGGTAGTGCCCGAAGCGGCAATACCAATGACAAAGTCATTTTCATCGACTTGATGTTGTTGTAAATCCTTCCAGCCTTGTTGCGGGTCATCCTCGGCATTTTCGATTGATCGGTGGAGGGCTTCCAATCCACCGGCAATCAATCCGATGACCATCTCAGGGTTGGTTCCAAAGGTAGGAGGGCATTCCGAAGCATCTAATACGCCCAGCCTACCACTGGTTCCAGCGCCGATATAGAATAGCCTTCCGCCTTCTTTTACTTTGGCTACTATTTCGCTTATCAATACTTCAATTTTGGGTAATTGCTTACCAACAGCTTGAACAGCTATCTGATCTTCCTGATGAATTCCCTGTAAAAGTTCCCTTACCGATTTTGTCTCCAGTGCGTCGTAATAAGAATCTCTTTCAGTTATTTTTTCGAAGTTCATAGTGCTAAACTAAAATGTTAAAATTCAAGAAGGGTAAGGATCAATGTAAATTAATTGTTAACTTAGAGTTACCTTAATCTTATTAATCATGAAATTTGCCATGAGAATAATCAAAAAAATCACCGATTACAGGATTTTTTTTAAGTTTTTTAACTGGTTAAAAAAATACGGTGAACGCACAAAGAATTTTTATGACGAGTCGTTAAATCTTTAGCCTAGTAATCTGTCTGAAGAAACAACTTGGCTATGCCTACGCTAATTTTTTGTCTAAATTTTCTTTGATCTCAGCAAGGAAATTTTGAGTCGTCAGATAGTGACTTTCGTTAAGATTTTCTTTTTGAATTAACAAGGCTAAATCTTTGGTCATTTTTCCACTTTCAACGGTTTCAATACAGACATTTTCAAGGGTTTGACAAAAATCTATCAACGCTTGATTGTCATCTAATTTCCCCCTGTGTGCCAATCCTCTAGTCCACGCAAAGATAGATGCCAAAGGGTTAGTAGAAGTTTCTTTTCCTTGTTGGTGTTGTCTGTAGTGGCGTGTGACGGTTCCGTGTGCAGCTTCTGCCTCCATAATCTCACCATCAGGCGTGACTAGGGTTGAGGTCATCAGTCCAAGCGAGCCAAATCCTTGCGCGACTGTATCGGATTGTACATCACCATCATAGTTTTTACATGCCCATACAAATCCACCACTCCATTTCATTGCAGCAGCAACCATGTCATCGATAAGGCGGTGCTCGTAAGTGAGTCCAGCAGCTTTAAATTTATCTTTGAATTCGTTATCAAATACCTCTTGAAAAATATCTTTAAAACGTCCATCATAAGCTTTCATGATGGTGTTTTTGGTAGAGAAATACAAGGGCCACCCTTTATCTAAAGCCCTGTTCATACATGATCTTGCAAAACCGTAAATTGAAGAATCTATGTTATACATACTCATTGCTACCCCACTTTCCTGGAAGTTATAAACTTCCCAAGAAGTGGACTCGCTTCCATCTTCGGGCGTAAAGGTCATTGTTAACCTTCCCTTGCCGGTGATGATTGAATCTGTGGCTTTATATTGGTCTCCAAATGCATGTCTTCCTATACATATTGGTTTGGTCCATCCTTGTACATAACGAGGAACATTTTTCATGATGATAGGCTCTCTAAAAACAGTACCACCTACAATATTTCGAATTGTTCCATTTGGAGAACGGTACATTTTTTTTAGTTTAAACTCTACCATACGGTCTTCATCTGGGGTTATGGTAGCACATTTAATCCCTACTTTATACTTTTTTATTGCTTCTGCGGCATCTATGGTAATCTGATCCTCAGTTTTGTCTCTTGATTCAATGCCAAGATCGTAATACAATAGTTCTACATCAATGTAAGGGAGTATAAGTTGTTCTTTGATGAACTTCCAAATGATTCGAGTCATTTCGTCTCCGTCTATCTCCACGACGGGGTTGGTGACTGTTATTTTTGACATTTAAATTTCAATTAAGGTTTTGCAAATATAATGAAGCACGGTTTTATTTCGACTACTGGCTTTTACTTTTATAAAGGGATTAAAAAAAAACCGCTTAGAAGCGGTTTAATTTTATTTTTCTTTGATACGAGCCTTTTTTCCTCGTAACTCTTTAAAATAGTATATTCTAGAACGTCTTACTTTACCTTTTTTGTTGACTTCAATTTTTTGGATGGTTGGCAGATTAAGTGGGAAAATTCTCTCCACACCAACAGTCCCAGACATTTTCCTGATCGTAAATGATTTTGAAAGCCCCTCTCCTTTAATTTGGATTACAACACCGCGAAAAAACTGAGTTCTTACTTTGTCTCCCTCACGAATTTCATAATAAACAGTGATAGTATCTCCAGCTGAGAAATCGGGAAAATCTTTTTTCTCGATGTATTGTTCTTGAACAAGGTTGATTAACGCTTCCATTGCTTTAAATTAGGACTGCAAAAAGTAAATTATTTACAGCATCGTTTTACGAGCTGCAAATTTAATACTAATTTTTATTTATACAACTTGATTGTGAGATAAAATAAAAAAACAGTAATCATCAATCTTTAAGCAGGTCAGGACGTTGTTTTGTGGTCTTGTCCATTGCCTGATCTTCTCTCCATTGCTCAATTTTGTGAGTATTACCTGAAGTGAGTATTTCGGGAACATCCCAACCTTTATATGAAGCGGGTCGTGTATAAATAGGAGGAGCCAGTAGGCCGTCCTGATAACTATCTGTCAAGGCGGATGATTCATCACCCAAAACACCCGGAATCAAACGAATAATGCTATCGCACAATACTGCTGCTGCGAGCTCTCCTCCCGAAAGTACAAAATCACCAATCGATATTTCTCTACTAATCAAATGATCTCTTACTCTTTGATCTACTCCTTTGTAATGACCACAAATGATTGCCAAATTTTGATTTGTCGATAATTCATTTGAAATCTTTTGGTTGAGTTGCTCACCATCAGGGGTAAGATAGATCACCTCGTCAAAAGAATTATTTTTTTTAAGATGGTTTAGGCAGTTGTCTATGGGCTCTATTTTCATAACCATTCCCGCACCGCCACCAAAAGGATAATCGTCCACTTGCTTTTGGCTGTTTTCAGCATAATCCCTTAGGTTATGAAAATTTACTTTTACTTTATCTGACTGAATAGCTCTTTTTAGAATAGAAGCTTCAAACGGGCTGGTCAACAATTCAGGAAAAAGGGTAATGATATCGATTTGCATTGCCTACAAAGATTTTACAAATTTAAAAGTTACCAAAACTTTTGGAGACTTTTATAAATTGATTCGTTTGCTTTTAAGTTCAATTTACTCTGTTGTTACTGTTTCCTTCCAAACTATTGATTAAAAAAAAAAGCTGCCTTTTTAGGACAGCTTTTTTACAATAACAAATATATATTACTCAAACACAATGCGCTCCCTTTCACCATTTGGTTTCAAGAAAAGCATACTGGATAAAGAGTTGAGCGTTACTGCATCAACATCAGAGATGTCATTGATTTTTTTATTGTTGATTTCTAACAAAACATAACCTTCATCAACACCATAACGATACAAACGCTGGTTATTCAACCCTTCAATAATTACCCCACTATCAAGTTCAAAATATTCTTTGTCCTTTTGGCTTAGGTTTTTGAGTGACATTCCAATAAAGTTTGTGATATTTTTCTTTTTTAGGGTGACCAGAATATTTTGGTTTACACCATCTCTTGTAAAGTTGACATCAACTTTTTCTCCAGGTCTTTTAGTGGACAAATATCCAGATAGATCAGAAAAGGTGTTGATCTTGACATTGTCGACTACCTTTATAATGTCTCCATCTTTAAGTCCTGCTTCCTCAGCGCCCATTCCCTCTATAACCTCTCCGATCAAAAATCCCTGCGTATCATCAACTTCAAATTTTTCTGCAATATCAGCATTTAGAGCACTGCCAGATACTCCCAAAAGTCCTTTTTGTACATTTCCATACTCAATCAAATCTTCAAAAACTTTTCTGACAATATTACTGGGAACGGCAAAAGAATATCCAACAAACCCCCCGGTTAAGGAAGTAATGGCGGTATTTATTCCAATCAACTCACCCTGAGTATTGACCAATGCACCCCCGCTATTTCCCATATTTACTGCGGCATCAGTTTGAATAAAAGACTGATTTTTACTGTCGCGGTCATTTAGATCTCTAGATTTAGCACTAATGATACCAGCAGTAACGGTAGAGTTAAGATTAAAAGGATTACCAACAGCGAGAACCCACTCTCCAATCTTAGAGTTATCAGAATCTCCGAATGGAATAAAAGGAAGTATTTCGTCGGTCTTAATTTTTAGGACTGCTAAGTCAGTATTAGGGTCTGAACCAATAATTTCCGCTTGATAAGTTTTGTTTTTGTTTGAGGTGATTTCAATTTCTGAAGCATCTTCAATAACATGGTAATTGGTGATAATCAGCCCATCAGGTGAGATGATTACCCCAGACCCAGTACCGATCCTTTTATTCATTTCCTCATCATCCCCGTAAAAGTTGCGATACCACCAAGGGATATTACTTTTTTGAATACTGGTATTCTTGACATGCACCACTGCGTTTACTGTTTTTTCGGCTGCAATGGTAAAATCAGTCATTTCAGCAGCAACCTTACTGTTGTTAAAACTGTAGGTGGTTGGGATCAAGTTGGGTTGTAAGATCTCATTTTCTACAATTTTATTTTCGTCTCTGGACGAATAATCATACACCACAATAGCGACAACTGCACTGAGTGTAGAGATTAAGATGTTTTTTAGTGTAGATTTCATTTTCATATAGTATTTATAATTCAAATTTAAAGATTATATTT
>CAJWGK010000022.1 GCA_913030895.1 uncultured Flavobacteriaceae bacterium
AATTTATTATAATAATTTCCACTAAAAGTATAAGGAATTCTAATTGGCGAATAAAAAAAGATTAAGCTTTTACTAATGCTCTGATTTTGATATTGAAATAAGCGAAAATTAAAGTCATTAATGGACTTAGCCAGTTGAAAATTGCATAAATAAAATAGTCAGCTACACTAACCCCCAAGACAACAGATTGATATGCGCCGCAAGTATTCCAGGGAACAAGAACAGAAGTCACTGTTCCCGAATCCTCAAGTGTTCGGCTAAGGTTTTCCGGAGCCAACTTTCTATCTTTAAAGGCCCTAGCGAACATTTTACCTGGAACCACAATGGCTAGGTATTGGTCTGAGGCAGAAAGATTAACTGTCAAACAGGAGGCAACTGTACCGGCAATGAGTTGAAAGGTGGATTTTGCCCATTTAAGAAATGCATTACTAATCGCCTCAAGTGCACCAATAGCATCCATCACTCCCCCAAAAACCATCGCACAAATAATTAGCCATATCGTTCCCAACATCCCCTTCATTCCTCCAGATGAAAATAATTCATTCATTAATTGATTGGAGGTTTCTACATTGGTTTCTGTGGTAATAGCGTTTAAGATACTTTGGTAAGCGACCTTAAAATTAAATGTCTGACCTCCCGCCAATTCAACAAGTAAAGTAGGTTGAAAAATCAAAGCAAAAATGGCAGCTGATATTGTTCCTACAAACAATGCGATTAATGGCTGTGTTTTTTTAATAATCATCAATATTACACCTAGGGGAACAATAAAGAGCCAAAAGTTAATATTGAATTTTTCCGCAATGGCACTTTTATAAGCAACAACATCTATTTCGCCGTTAGTGGTGAACCCAAATCCCAAAACCACAAACGCCAAAAGCGTTATTATAATAGTAGGTAGGGTAGTGTAAAGCATATATCGAATATGTGTAAATAACTCACTTCCAGCCATAGCGGGAGCAAAATTAGTGGTATCACTTAAAGGAGAAAGTTTATCCCCAAAATAAGCTCCTGAAATCACTGCACCTGCTACCATTCCCGCGGGTAAACCCAATGCTTTTCCAATTCCCACCAATGCTATGCCTACTGTTGCGGAGGTAGACCAACTGCTTCCCGTTGCTAACGAAATCAAAGTACAGGTCAACACGCAGGTGGGTAGAAAAAAAACCGGATTAGCAATTTGCAAACCGTAATAAATCATGGCAGGAATGATTCCACTCAGTAACCAAGTACCCGCAAGCGCACCTACAAAGAGAAGTATTAGTATTGGGCTGGTAACAGACCCGAGGTTTTCAGTAATTTTTTGCAACATAAATTTATAGCTAATCTTGTTGCGATAACCTATTAACGCTGCAATTGCACCAGCAATAAGTAGCATGAATTGATTGGAACCTGCCAAGGCATCGTCGCCAAAAACCGTAATATTATAACTTAGCAAGAGGATTAAAATAAGCACTGGAATTAATGCAGCGCGAAGAGAAAGCTTAGGGGTTTCCAATCGTTTTAACTTTATTGCTCCAAGTTAGGGTATTTTTATAACTTCCTAAGGTGGGGCAATCCCATACTTTTGTATTTTTGAACAGAATTTGAAATTATTAAATATGCAATCTTTTGATGTTGCCGTAATCGGATCTGGCCCCGGAGGGTATGTGGCTGCAATTCGCTGTGCTCAATTGGGAATGAAAACCGCTTTAATTGAAAAATACAATACCCTAGGGGGAACTTGCTTAAATGTGGGTTGTATTCCCTCAAAATCGCTTTTGGACTCGTCTCATCATTATGAAGATGCCGTAAAACATTTTGAGGAACACGGGATAGAAATTCCGGGTGAGGTTAAGGTGAACCTGGAAAAAATGATCGGTAGAAAAGCCGATGTAGTAGCACAAACTACTAAAGGTATTGATTTCTTGATGGATAAAAATAAAGTGACAGTTTTTCATGGTTTGGGCTCATTTAAAGATTCCAATACCATTCACATAGAAGGTGAAGAAGCAGCCGATATAACTGCAAAAAACATCATAATTGCCACAGGTTCAAAACCTGCAAGCTTACCTTTTATCAATATTGATAAAGAAAGAATCATCACCTCCACTGAGGCTCTGGTGCTCAAAGAAATTCCAAAACATCTTGTCATTATTGGTGGCGGTGTGATCGGTCTTGAATTAGGACAAGTTTACAAACGACTAGGTGCTGAGGTCTCGGTGGTTGAATACGCTGATCGCATAACGCCGGTTATGGATAGCGCACTATCAAGAGAGTTGACTAAGGTCATGAAAAAACAAAAAATTAAATTCTACCTATCGCATCAGGTAAATAAAGTAGAAAGAAAGGGAGATATTGTTACGGTCACTGCTATTGACAAAAAAGGTAGCGAAGTAACTTTTGACGGAGACTACTGTCTGGTTTCAGTGGGTAGAAAGCCATATACCGATAAACTCAATGCGGAAGTCGCAGGGGTAAAATTAACTGAACGAGGACAGATTCAGGTCAATGAACATTTACAAACGTCTGCCTCTAATATTTTCGCAATTGGAGATGTCGTTAGAGGTGCTATGTTGGCGCACAAGGCAGAAGAGGAGGGTGTTATGGTCGCTGAGATGATAGCTGGACAAAAGCCTCATATCGATTATAACTTGATTCCCAATGTGATTTATACGTGGCCAGAGGTAGCGGCTGTTGGTAAAACTGAGGAAGAACTTAAAACGGCTGGGGTTGATTACAAAAGCGGTCAATTTCCCATGCGTGCGTTAGGTCGCTCACGTGCCAGTGGTGATACGGATGGATTTATCAAGATATTAGCTGATGCCAAAACTGATGAGGTGCTGGGAGTACATATGATTGGCGCGAGGGTAGCCGACTTAATTGCTGAGGCAGTAGTTGCTATGGAATTTAGAGCTTCTGCCGAGGATATCGCTCGTATGAGCCATTCCCATCCCACTTATGCCGAAGCAGTAAAAGAAGCAGCTTTGGCTGCCTCTGACAATCGACCGTTACATATTTGATCAGGAATTTAAAACTTGTTCCATTTTGGTTTGAATAGCCCCCAATGCTAAATTCCCTAAGCTTCCAAGATGGGTATGTTCCAATGCCTTTTTAGGTTGGTAATTCCCTTCGTTAATAGCTTCCCCCATTTTTTTATAGGCGTCTCTAAAAGGCATCCCTTGCTTAACCCATTCGTTTAAGGTATCAACACTAAATACATATTGGTATTTTGGGTCCTCTAATATGTCCTTTCTGATTTGAATTTCTTTCAAACTAAAAGTAAACATATCCAAACAAGCTTTTAAATCTTCTATTCCCTCAATAATCGGTCCCTTAGTCAATTGCATTTCTCTGTGGTAGCCTGAAGGTAAATTGGAGGTTAACAATACCAATTGATTGGGTAAGCCTTGAAGCATATTGCATTTACCTCTGATCAATTCAAATACATCGGGGTTTTTTTTGTGTGGCATGATACTCGACCCTGTGGTCAACTCCTCTGGAAAACTAACAAAATTATGCTCCTGTCCCATATACAGACAAATGTCGTATGCCATTTTTGCCAGTGTGGCAGCTATTGAAGCTATAGCTGAGGCAGTAGTTTTCTCTGCTTTCCCTCTACTCATTTGTGCTGCGATGACGTTGTATTTTAAATCTCCAAAATCAAGACTTTCTGTCGTTGATTTTCTATCAATAGGGAAGGAACTACCAAAGCCAGCAGCACTGCCTAAGGGATTTTGATCAACTATTTTTTGCGCAGCATTTAATATAGAAATATCGTCAATTAAGCTTTCAGCATAGGCAGAAAACCACAGACCAAAAGAAGAAGGCATGGCAACTTGGAAATGGGTATATCCAGGTAATAATTTGTCTTTGTGAAGTTCCGCAAGTGTCATTAAAAGCTTAAAGAAATCGTATGTCATGGACTTGATTTCTGATATCTCTTGCTTTAGATAAAGGTGTATTGCCACCAAAACCTGATCGTTTCTCGATCTTGCAGTGTGTATTTTTTTACCCAAATCGCCCAATTTTTCTGTGAGGACAAATTCTATTTTGGAATGCATGTCTTCGAAGGAATCCTCAATCACAAACTTGCCATTTTCTGCTTCGGTTTTAAGTTCTTTTAAAACACCTGATAATTCTTTAGTTTGCTGTTCAGTCAATATTCCGATTTGACCTAACATTTGGGCATGCGCAATAGAAGCCTGGCAATCGTAAGCTGCCAGGTGCAGATCGTAAGCTCTGTCTTTACCCACAGTAAAATGGTCAATTTTTTCGTGAGCTGGTGTATTTTTTTGCCAAAGTTTCATTTGTCAGTTTTTTTGTTTTCAAATCGTCATTATAATATTTTGCCAACAACATTAATGTAAATCTTAATAGCTTCCTCTATTTCATTTACAAAAATGAATTCGTTGGCAGTATGTGACCTAGTGGACAGTCCTGGCCCAAGTTTTACCGAAGGACAATTTAGCGCCGCTTGGTCCGAAAGGGTTGGGGAGCCATAGGTTTTTCTACCTACAGCAATTCCTGCCTGAACCAGTTCGTGATCCATTCCAATAGAGGAGGAATTTAATCTCAAAGACCTTGGTTTCATTTCACAAGGTGCTGCCTCAACTAGTATTTTTGACAATTCTTCATTGCTGTATTTGTCGTTGACCCTAACATCTACAACCAGATGAACACTTGCCGGTACAACATTGTGTTCTTTTCCAGCACTTACTTGGGTTACGGTAACTTTTACATCCCCCAAAAAGTCCGAGTATTTTTGGAGTTTAAAATTTTCAAACCAGTTCAATACTTCAGGGAGTTTCATAATGGGGTTGTCAGCATTGGGATGAGCAGCATGACCTGGTGTCCCTTTAATTACAGCATCAAAAACGATTAATCCTTTTTCCGCTACTGCCAAATGCATTTCTGTGGGCTCTCCTACTATGGCAACATCAATTTTGGGGAGTTTTGGTAGTAACCCTCTTAAACTGTCATCTCCTGCAATTTCTTCCTCTGCCGAGGCTGCCATTAATAAATTGTATTTTGGATTTTCTTTATTGTAATAATGTGTAAATAGTGCTATCAATGAAACCAAAGCACCACCAGCATCATTACTACCTAGCCCATATAACTTTCCATCTTCGATTTTAGCCTCAAAAGGATCATTAGTATAAGCAGCATTGGGCTTTACTGTATCGTGATGAGAATTCAATAAAAGAGTTGGTTTAGAGGGGTCAAAAGCTTTATTTTTTGCCCAAATATTGTTGCCACTTCTTTCATAAGGAATCTCATAATGGTCAAACCATTTACCAATCCTGTCAGCGGTTTTATCCTCTTGTTTCGAAAAAGAGGGTGTTCCGATCAGGTCTTTTAACAAATCAATCGCAGCTGTGGTTAAATCACTCATCATCTAAAATTATTTTCGTGTATTTTGTCTTTCCTGAAATCATCTGTGGCCCTCCAATTTTCACCTCGGAAACCCCGTTTTTTAATGCCTCAAAACAGTTATCTATTTTGGGAATCATGCCAGAATGAATGACATTATTTGTTTTTAATTTAGTGTAACTATTTGGGGTAATTTCCTCAATTACACTTCCTTTATCATCGGTATCTTTTAGAACGCCTGGCATTTCAAAACAATAGCACAGCGAAACTTTAAAAAATTTGGACAAGCCTTTGGCAACACTAGCGGCAATAGTATCTGCATTGGTATTGAGTAGTTGTCCATTTTGGTCGTGTGTTATGGCGCAACAGACTGGAACATAGTAGGCTTTTAATAACAATTGAAATAAGGGTGCGTTGATGCCTGTTACATCCCCGACAAAACCAAAATCAATTTCCTTTACTGGTCTTTTTACCGCCTGAATGGCATTGCCATCTGCACCAGAGAGGCCTATTGCGTTGCAGTTTTTTCCCTGTAGTTGTGCAACAATATTTTTATTGATTTTTCCACCATAGAGCATAGTGATGATATCTAAATTTTCGGCATCGGTTATTCTTCTTCCGTCAATCATCTTTACAGGAACACCCAATTTTTCAGCCATAAGAGTGGCTTTTTTACCCCCACCATGCACCAAAACCTTGGCACCTTCCATTTGGGTAAATCCAGTCAGAAAACCTGCCAATTGCTCAGCATCTTCAATGACATTTCCACCGATTTTGACAACCGAAAGTTTATCCATTTTCTAAAAGTTGTTTGAGCACTGCTTGTGCACTATAAATTCTGTTTTGCGATTGCTGTATGACCAGCGAATTTGGACTATCCAAAACCCCATCAGCAGCAACGATATTTCTTCTGATAGGTAAACAGTGCATAAATTTCCCGTTGTTGGTAAGTTCCATCTTTTCAGGTGTAATCATCCATTTGTCGTCTGTTCTCAAAATTTGCCCATAGTGTTCATAGGAAGACCAGTTTTTTGTGTAAATAAAATCTGCCCCATCCAAAGCTTCTTCTTGATTGGTAACGCATTTTACTCCTTGGGTAATCTCGGGGTTTAGCGCATAGCCTTCGGGGTGAGCTATTACAAAATCAGCGTCTAGATTTCCCATCATCTTTGTAAAAGAATTCCCAACTGCGTGTGGAAGAGCTTTTGGATGAGGTGCCCAAGTCAATACGACTTTGGGTTTGTGAGGGGTTTTAAATTCATTTAAAGTAATGGCATCGGCTAGTGCTTGCAAGGGATGGGCTGTCGCACTTTCCATATTGATAATGGGTACTGAAGCGTATTTTGCAAAACTTCTTAAAACGATTTCAGCTTCATCTTTTTGTTTATCTGATAGCGAAGCAAACGCCCTGATGGCAATCATATCGCAATATTGTGAAACTACTGCTGCTGCTTCTCTGACGTGCTCCGATCTTAGTCCACTCATCTTTGTACCATCCTCAAACTCCAAGGCCCAGGACTCTTGACTGAAATTCATAACCATGGTGTGAAGCCCTAAATTTTGAGCAGCTTTTTGTGAACTCAGCCTAGTTCTTAGGCTGGGGTTAAAAAAAAGTAGCCCCAAGGTCTTTCCTTTTCCAAGACTATTGAGTTTACTGGGATCCTTTTTTAAATCCATCGCCAAATCTAGGGTTTGGTTAAAATCAGGTAAGTCCGATAATGTGATAAAATGGTTCATAATAAATCTTCTAATGCGTCAAAAAATCGATCGAAATGTTTTTCTTGAACGGTCAATGGAGGGAGAATTCTCAATACATTTTTGTTGCTACTCCCACCGGTAAATATCTTTTTTTCATAAATCAGTCTTTTTCTTAAAGGACCGACTTCAAAATTAAATGCTAAGCCGAGCATAAGTCCACGACCTTTTATTTTAGCACCCTTAATCTTTTCGGCTTTACTTCTAAAATAAGTATCCATTTTTTTAGCATGTTGTTGTAAATTATCTTTTTTGATAATTTCCAAAACAGCCAAAGAGGCAGTACATGCCAAATGATTACCGCCAAAAGTAGTACCCAACATACCATATTTGGGTTTTAAATCTGGATGAACGAGTATGCCTCCAATAGGAAAACCATTTCCCATTCCCTTTGCCATGGTGATGACATGAGGTTTAATGTTGTTTTGCTGAAAGGCAAAAAAAGTACCTGACCTAGAGAAACCAGACTGCACCTCGTCGGCAATCAGACAAGTGTTGTATTTTTCACACAAAGCGTTCATTCCTAAAACAAATTCGTCATCTGGTATATCCAATCCACCGACTCCTTGAATAGGTTCAAAAATCACGCCACAGACATCCCCTTTTTTCAATTCGTTTTCTAATGCTTCCAGATCATTGAAGGGGATAAAGGTTACTTCTTGTTGCTGGTTTAAAGGAGCGTTAATATTTTGATTGTCCGTTGCAGCAACTGCAGCTGATGTTCTTCCGTGAAATGCATTTTTGAAAGCGAGAATTCTTTTCTTACCCGTATGAAAAGACGCTAACTTTAAGGCGTTTTCATTTGCCTCAGCACCCGAACTACAAAGGAATAGCTGGTAATCATGTAAACAAGACTGGTCACCAATCTCATCCGCCAATTGCTGTTGTAATGGGTTTTCCACCGCATTGGAGTAAAAGGCAATTTTATTGAGTTGTTCTTCCAATCGATTCACATAATGCGGATGACTGTGACCAACAGAAATCACTGCATGACCGCCGTATAAATCCAAATATTCCGTTCCCGCCTCGTCATACACAAAGACATCTTTTGCCCTCACTGGGCATACTTCATAGAGCGGGTAAACGTCAAATAGTTTCATTTCTTAATTTCTTATTGAATTTTAATTTCATTGATTTTTTCAAAAGAAGCCATCAACCCTTTGATAAGTGATGAACTTAGACCTTGGTGTTCCATTTCATTCAATCCAGTGATGGTACAACCCTGAGGGGTAGTCACCTTATCAATTTCTGTCTCAGGATGAGAATCGGTCTCGATTAATAAACTCGCAGCACCCAGCGCGGTAAACATAGACATTCGCATGGATTCATCTGCATCAAACCCCATTTGTACTCCACCTTGTGTCGTGGCTCTTATCAATCGCATCCAAAATGCAATACCGCTAGCACAAACCACTGTTGCAGCTTGCATTTGTTTTTCAGCTATTTTTATGGTGGTACCTAAACCATTAAAAATGGCTTCGGCAATGGCAATTCTTTTTTCGCCTGTAACATTACAACATAAACAGGTCATGGATTTTCCAACAGAAATCGCTGTATTGGGCATACTTCGGATAATAGGATAATTACTACCTAACTTCTCTTCCATTCTACTGATACTGTATCCAGTAATCGCAGAAATCAATACGTGTTTGTCCGTCAAAGCATCTTTTATTTCCTCTAGTATTCCGTCAAACTGTCTTGGTTGTACCGTAAAAATGACAATATCAGCGTTTTTAATGGCCTCTCTGTTGTCAGCGGTTATTTTTACATTGTTGTATTCCTCCCATTTTTCGATGGCACTGAGGTTTCTTTTGGTCAAGTAAAGAGAGGTATAAGTATTGTTATAAACTAAGCCTTTTGCAATACTCAATCCTAAGTTACCTGATCCTATAATCGCTATTTTCATTTTTCTTCTCTTTTATTTTTAATATACACTGGCTTTAAGCTGAAGTCCCAAATCCTCCTCCCATCCCATGATGAGGTTCAAATTCTGAATCGCTTGTCCAGAAGCTCCTTTTAATAAATTATCAATCGCTGAAGTAATTAATAACTGATCTTCATACTTATGCAAATGTACCACACAATTATTGGTGTTGACTACCTGTTTCAAAGCGATTTCTTTAGCGGAAACGTTTGTAAAAAGATGGGAATCATAGTAATCTTTATACAAGTTTTCCGCTTGTTCTAGACTTCCCTCAAATGGCGTGTAGCAACTTGCAAAAATCCCTCTTGTAAAATTACCTCGCTGAGGTAAAAAGTAAATTTTAGGATCCTCTAGCGTCTCTCCAATTTCCCCTAAGTGTTGGTGTGTAAAAGGTTTATACCATGATACATTATTATTCCTCCAACTGAAATGCCCAGTAGGACTTAGTCCTACCCCTGCACCTGTACTTCCCGTAGTCGCATTTACATGAAGAGCATCTTTAATTAAATTTTCTTTTGCTAGGGGCAGAAGCGCTAACTGAATTGCAGTAGCAAAGCATCCAGGATTGGCAATTGCCTTTGCGCTTTCAATTTTAGTTTTCTGATATTCAGGTAACCCGTATACAAAGTCGTAATCTTGAAATTGTGCATCATTTTTTAACCTAAAATCGTTACTTAAGTCAATGATAATGGTTTGTTCAGAAAATTGATTTTTTTCCAAAAAACCAACTGATTTGCCATGTCCTACACAAAGAAAAACTACATCAACTTCAGGGTTTATGGTATCCGTAAAGTTCATTTCTGTGGAGCCCAACAAATCTACGTGCGTATGACACAGAGGTGTTTCCGGCCTGGTCGTACTAAAAACAAAATCCAATGCTAAAGCAGGATGACGAAGTACAAGTCGAATCAACTCTCCTCCAGTATATCCTGAACCACCAATGATGCCTACTTTTTTCATTTTTCGTTGTTTATGTGTTGGTAAATTTTATTCTGATTAGATAATATTTTAATGAAGCCTTTGGCATCATCTGCGGTCCAACCCTTATTCATTTCTCCATAACTTCCAAAAGAAGCGTTCATAAGGTCATGATCGGATTCAATACCATTCAGTTCAAATCGATAGGGGTGGAGACTGACGAATACCTTACCAGTAACTGTGTTTTGACTACTGTTCAAAAAAGCTTCTAAATCTCTCATTACAGGGTCTAAGTATTGTCCTTCATGGAGTAACATTCCGTAAAAGTTAGCCAACTGCTCTTTCTGAAATTGTTGCCATTTGCTCAGTGTATGTTTCTCCAGCAAGTGGTGTGCTTTAAGAATTATTAAGGGAGCAGCGGCTTCAAAACCAACTCTTCCCTTAATTCCAATAATGGTATCGCCCACATGAGTATCTCTTCCAATTCCAAACTTTTTGGCTTGGTCTTGTAGTTTTTGAATGTTGTTGATAGGCTCGTCTATTTCACCATCAATTCCCTTGAGTTCCCCTTTTTCAAAGTGTAAAACGACCGACTCAGTCGTTTCTTTTTCGATCTGGCTAGGGTAAGCAGATTCAGGAAGACTCTCATGAGAAGTTAAAGTTTCTTTACCGCCAACACTGGTTCCCCATAGTCCTTGATTGACAGAGTATTGGGCTTTTTCCCACGACAATTCTACTCCGTTTTCCTTCAGATATGCAATTTCATCTTCCCTCGATAACTTTAGGTCTCTGATGGGGGTAATGATTTCAATTTCTGGAGCCATTACCTGAAATATCAAATCGAACCTTACCTGGTCGTTACCTGCTCCTGTGCTTCCATGAGCAATGGCATTGGCACCAATCTTTTTTGCATATTGGATGATTTCGATAGCTTGAACAATTCTTTCTGCGCTAACGGAAAGGGGATAGGTGTTGTTTTTTAGAACATTGCCATAAATTAAATATTTTACAACTTTTTTGTAAAAGGAGGACAAAGCATTAATGGACTCATACGTATGAGCACCCATTTGCAGTGCTTTGGTTTTCATTTCTTTTACTTGATTGTGATCAAAACCACCTGTGTTGACACTTACTGCATGAACCTGGTAGCCTTCTTTGGATAATCTCATCAAACAGTAAGAAGTGTCCAAACCTCCGCTATAAGCCAATACTAATTTTTTAATTCCCATTTTAATTCAGTTTATTTTTTTGCCCTTTGTTGGGATCATATAACATGCCTGTGCACAAACACATACTTCGCTCTGTTCTGGTCAATACATCATAGTTTTTACAGGTTTGACAGCCTCTCCAAAATTCAGGGTCATCTGTCAATTCCGAAAAAGAAACGGGTTGATATCCGAGCTCAAAATTAATGCGCATGACGGCTTTTCCAGTAGTAATTCCGAAAATTTTTGCTTGGGGAAATTTCTTTTTAGATAGATCAAACACGCTTTGTTTGATCTGTTTGGCCAAACCCTTACCTCTGTGTTCAGGTGAGACAATTAATCCAGAGTGTGCGACGTATTTGCCGTGTCCCCATACTTCAATGTAGCAAAAACCTGCAAATTCATTGTTTTCTATGGCGATTACTGCATTACCAGATTCCATTTTTTTACTGATATATTCTGGTGTTCTTCTTGCAATTCCAGTGCCTCTCATCTTAGCTGATTCATCAATACAGCTACAGATGGCCTTGGCATAAATGATATGTTTTGAATTGGCAATAATAATTTCCATTATTGACAAATGATATTAAAATTAAAAAATAGGTTAAAAACTTTGGAAAAAGAGACTGGACGCACCTGAGTCTCATATAGAGAAAAATACCCGCTAGGGGCGGCGTGGACGTAACGGAGTCTGGCTAATTGCCAATAAGCTTCCCAAGTAGTATGTCGTTGCATCTTTCATTTGAAGTGCAAATATCTGAATTTTATTTTTTTTAGCAAAAAAAGTCGGCAATGAAGTCACCATTTAGTTATTGAGTCCAATTTCAAAATCCTTAATTTTGCCTATGTTTCAAAAGTTCCAAAATCATTTGTTGGAAGAATTTCCTGACTTAAGGCAGCAAAAAATTTTATTAGCACTAAGTGGAGGATTAGACAGTTGTGTGTTGTTAGCCCTTTGTATGAGAGAAGGTTTGCAGGTTGCTATAGCTCATTGTAATTTTCAATTAAGAGGTGAACAGAGTGATGAAGACGCCCTTTGGATTAAAAAATTAGCAGCTGAGCGAAGCCTAGAATGTCATATCAAAAAATTTGACACCATAAACTATGCAGAAAAAGAAAAACTATCTGTTCAAATGGCTGCAAGAAACTTGAGGTATGAGTGGTTTGATGCCCTATCAGCAAAGTTTAGTTATGATGCGGTCTTGGTTGCACATCATGCTGATGATGCATTAGAGACATTTATGATCAATACAATGCGTGGTTCGGGATTAAAAGGCTTGTTGGGAATTCCTCAAACTAGGGGAAAAATTATTCGCCCTCTTTTACCTTTCACAAGAACAGATGTAATCAATTATGCCAATAAACATAAAATCGATTGGAGAGAAGATGCATCTAATGCCAAAACAGATTACTTACGCAATGTTTTAAGGCATAAAGTAATTCCAAATTGGAAGGCAACAGATGCTAACTTACAAGATCAATTTAGAACGACGTTAGAACATTTGGGACAGGCCCAAATGGCGCTGGATTTTGTGATCCAGGATTTTAAAACCAAGTATTTCTTCGAGGCGGAACAACAAATTAAAATTTCGATTGATGGGCTAAAATCGCTTAGACCTATTGACTTTTTCTTACACGCTTTGTTTAAGACTTATGGATTTGATCATGTTGCTGATTTAAATCAATTATTGGACGCACAAAGTGGAAAACAATTGTTTTCCAAAACCCACCGACTGGTTAAAGATCGTGCTTATTGGTTGCTTACCAAACATTATGATGTAATCCATGAGACCTATTCAATCAATAAAAATGTTAAGAGAATTCAAACGCCAATAACATTGAAATTTGGTTTAAATACCAAAATGAAATGTGCTGATAGTAACATCGCTTGTTTCAATAAAAAATTATTAAAGTTTCCATTAACCTTAAGGAAGTGGGAGGAAAGTGACTACTTTTATCCTAAAGGACTCAACGGTAAAAAAAAGTTAAGTAAATATTTTAAAGACGAAAAATTCTCTCTTCTAGACAAAGAAAATCAGTGGTTGCTTTGCTCAGGAGAGGACATTATTTGGGTGGTAGGGAAACGAGCTGATGGAAGGTTCGCTATGGATGACAATACAGAAGAAAATACGGAAGACAAATGGTTAGTTGGTTACTATGATTAGAAAGTGGTTCTTATTGCAGTTTTTTTGGGTACTGGCGATTCAATCGCAAGAACCAATCGTTTGGACAACAGATTTAGAAAAGGTTTCCGATTCCACTTATCTGCTGAAGTTTAAAGCAAAAATCCAATCCAAGTGGCACCTGTATTCTCAAAACCTTCCCGAGAATGGCCCCTTGCCTACTGAATTTATTTTTAAGGGGGCAGGGAAGCAGTTTGATTTAATAGGAAAGACCCAAGAGGGTAAAACCAAAACAGCCTTTGATCCAATTTTTGAAATGCAATTGTCTTGGTTTGATTATGAAGGTGACTTTGTGCAAAAAATAAAACTGAATAATCCAGATTTGGCATTGATAGAAGGAGAAATCAATTATCAGGCTTGTGATGACAAGCTCTGTATATTCAGAAACGAAGCTTTTCGTTTTGTATTGGATCAATCAAAAGCGGTTCCTGAAGATAAAAGGGTGATTGATGCAGGGAGTAAAGAAAAGACCACAGCGCTCAAACTCGATTTAAAGAATAAAAACTTACTAGTTCAAGATGAACAAAAAACGAGTGATAATCCACTTTTTAATTTATTTTTATTAGGGTTTCTAGGAGGAATTATTGCCTTGTTGACTCCCTGTGTTTTTCCCATGATACCGTTAACGGTTTCTTTTTTTCTGAAACAAAGCGGAAGCAAAGGTAAGGGGGTTGGTCGTGCTTTACTTTACGGTTTTTTCATTCTTATCATATACATACTGTTGAGTTTACCTTTTCATTTTTTGGATGCGGTCGATCCACAAATTCTCAATACCATTTCCACTAATATTGCGATGAATTTGATCTTTTTTGGGGTATTTGTATTTTTTGCTTTCTCCTTTTTCGGATATTATGAATTGACTTTACCCAGCAGTTGGGGAAATCGTTCAGATAGCGCTTCAACAACAGGCGGCGTTCTGGGTGTATTTTTTATGGCATTAACCCTAGCAATTGTGTCCTTTTCATGCACTGGACCTATTTTGGGATCCCTTTTGGCGGGTTCTTTGACGGCTGAGGGGGGAGCAACCCAATTAACTTTTGGAATGGCAGGATTTGGTTTTGCTTTAGCCTTGCCTTTTGGACTGCTAGCTCTTTTTCCCAGTGCCCTAAAGTCTATACCTAAATCGGGTGGATGGATGACTAAGGTAAAAGTGACTCTGGGTTTTCTCGAATTAGCTTTGGCGTTGAAGTTCCTCTCTAATGCGGATTTAGTCGCCCATTGGGGGATTTTAAAGCGGGAAGTTTTTGTAGCGATTTGGCTGATTATTTCTCTTTTATTATTTGTCTATCTGATGGGTTGGTTGCGTTTTCCCCATGACATAAAAAACACTAAAATCAGTAAGTTCCAACGTTTTGTCGCTTTTTTGATTTTTTTGTTTTCAATCTACCTGATTCCAGGATTAGGAAAGAATCAAACAGGACAATTGACTTTACTTAGTGGTTTTCCACCACCAGTTTTTTATAGTATTTACCCTTCGGATTCTGAGTGTCCACTGGGGTTAAACTGCTTTAAAGATTTTGATGAGGGTAGGGCATATGCAGAGGCCAATGATAAACCTATCTTATTAGACTTTACGGGATGGGCATGTGTAAACTGTAGGAAGATGGAAGAAAATATTTGGTCACAACCTGAGGTTTTTCGGTTGCTAAATGAGGAATATGTTATTATTTCTCTTTATGTAGATGATAGAAAGCTGTTGCCCGAGGAGGATCAATTTGATTTTAAATATTCTAACGGAAGAATTAAAAGAATTAAAACAATAGGAGAAAAATGGGCCACTTTCCAAAGCCTGAATTTCGAAGTTGCCTCTCAACCCTATTATATCTTGATGACTGCTGATAAAACTTTACTTAACACTCCGATTCAATATACAGATGAGGCCACTTATAGTAATTGGTTAAAAATCGGTTTAGAAAATTTCAGACTTTTAAAGTAAGCGCATCTGTGCTTGCCATTATTTTCTCAAAAAACGAAAACTATATTATCATTTAGATAAAAATCAAATAAGATATTTATCAGTTTCTTAAAAATTATTAGCTCAAAGTATTTAACAAAAGTTGTCGTTATATTTGTTAGGGTATAACGCTTGATTATTATGATTTCAGTTAACGAGGCCTTAAGTATTGTAGCAAATGTTTCAAAAAATCATGCATATAAAACATTGTCTCTCGGAGATGCACTAAATTATATTTTATATGAAGATGTGATATCACCAATTGACATGCCACCCTTCAGACAATCAGCAATGGACGGTTATGCCATCAAATGGAGTGAGGATGACTTGTTTAGTATCGCTGGAGAAACTAAAGCAGGGGATTCGCATGAATTCACACAAGAAGAGGGGGAGGCCATACGTATTTTTACAGGGGCATTGGTACCTGACACAGCAGATACTGTTATCATACAGGAGCACGTCAAAAGGTTCAAAGACAATATTTTGATAAAAAAAATGCCAGCAAAATATGCAAATATTCGCCAGAGAGGTGAGCAAATTAGTGTTGGAAATACTGCTTTAAAAAAAGGAATTAAGTTAAACGAGGCAGCGATTGGTTTTTTAGCCTGTTTGGGCATCGTTCAGGTTAAGGTTTATAAACTCCCTAGCGTTAGTATTTTGGTTACAGGTAGTGAGCTACAAGAGGGTGGAAGGCCACTCAAGCCTGGCGGTATATATGAGAGTAATTCGATTATGCTTAAGGCAGCATTGTATCAAATAGGCATAAAGAATATTCAAATCAAAAAAATTAAAGATGACTATAACACAACTGAAGAGGGAATTGAAAATGCCTTGTGTGATAGTGATTTGGTTTTGATTTCAGGAGGTATATCGGTAGGTGATTATGATTTTGTCAAAAAGGCCTTGTTGGCCAATCAAGTTGAGGAATTGTTTTATCGGGTGAATCAAAAACCAGGAAAACCATTATGGTTTGGAAAGAAAGATGATGCTTTTGTTTTTGCGCTACCGGGAAACCCTGCATCGGTATTGACTTGCTTCTATGTTTATGTTTTACCTCTTATCAGGGAAATAGCTGGTTTTAAAAATTACCATTTGAAAAAAGTGTCTGCGAAAAGCATTTCCAATTTTAAGAATACTTCTGGAAAAACTCTTTTTTTGAAGGCCAAACTTCAAAATAAAAAAGCTGAATTATTAACTGGACAAAGTTCATCTATGTTAAATTCTTTTGCATTGAGCAATGCAATTGTTGTTATTGACGAAAGTACTGTTGATGTTAAAGTAGGAGATCAAGTTCAATGTTTACTATTGGAAAACTGATGGAGATTAAAAGTAGGTTGTGGGTTGAAGAACAGGGAAAACCATTTATTGGATATGGACGCATAAAATTATTAAAAACTGTCGCTAGAACCAGATCGATTAGTGCTGCTGCAAAAGAATTAAACATGTCCTATAAAAAAGCTTGGAACTTACTTAATCAAATCAATAAGCTTGCAAAAGAACCTGTGCTGATAAAAAATATAGGAGGAAAAAACGGAGGTGGTACTGAAGTTACGCCTTATGGAAAGGGGTTGATTTCTAAGTTTGAACAATTGAATACAACTTGTATTCATTTTTTAGAAAAAGAATTCAAAAAAATTGGATTGTGATGCATTTGGAAACTGAAATATTTATTTTCTTCTCAATTGCGCTAATTGGCATTGCCTTCTTATATTCAAGTGTTGGTCATGGGGGCGCTAGTGGATATATTGCGTTGATGGCAGCATTTTCTTTTCCCCTGGCTTACATCAGACCAACTGCATTGCTATTAAATATTTTTATATCAGGAATTTCATTTTGGTATTTTAAAAAATACAATCATTTTAAATGGGATTTATTCTTTCCTTTTTCCTTGACCTCGGTTCCAGCAGCTTTTTTGGGCGGTTATATAACGATTGATCCCAAACTTTATAAAATTATCTTAGCAATCTTTTTGGGCATTGCAGTTTTCAGAATTTTACTGAATTCAACTAAAGAAATTGACAACCAAAGACCATTCAACACCTATATAGCCTTATTGATGGGATTTGTCATTGGATTGTTTTCAGGTATGATCGGCATAGGTGGAGGAATAATTTTAAGCCCTCTAATTGTTATTATGGGTTGGGGAAACATGAAAACAGCAGCAGCGGTTTCTGCCTTATTTATTTTCTTTAATTCCATTGCTGGAATTATTGGATATACCCTGAATCATACGATAACTGCAGGTTCTTTTAACCTTTTACCCATTGCTTTTTTTGGCGGAATTTTGGGTGCCATTTATGGTAGTCATAAGCTTTCAGGTGCTGTCCTAAAATATATTCTTTCGGTGGTTTTAGTAATTGCATGTATTAAGTTAACCCTACCATAAATGAATTCAAAGCGCAACATATCAACTTATATTTTATGCGGAGGATTAAGTTCACGTATGCATCAGGAAAAAGGCTTGGTTCTTTTTAAAGAAAAACCCTTCATGGCACATGTGATAGCGGCGGTTACCCCAATAACAAATGATATTTATTTGGTGACTAAAAATTTAGACTATGAGGTTTTTGGCTATCCTTTGGTCTCAGATATTTATGAAAATAAAGGCCCTGTTGGTGGTATTTATACCGCCTTAAATCACAGTAAAACCCAATATAATTTAATATTGAGTTGTGATATTCCTAACATCAATACCTCTGTCTTACAAACCTATTTATTGAATCAATCTTTTGAACAGGAAGAGGTGATTTATTTGAGAGACGAAATAAGTGAATACCCTCTAATTGGTTTGTATTCTAAAGCGGTTGAATCAAAATTTCATGATGCTATTAAAAGGGAAGATCTAAAACTTTTAAGTCTGACAAAATCATTAATCAACAAAGCTATTACGGTCGAATTTGAGGACCGATATGCACTAAAAAATATCAACACAAAAGAAGATTTAACTTCTTTAACATTTTTAGGGAAATGACAATTAACAAAACAAGTGATCCAAAAGTAGTATTGGTAGGAGCAGGTCCAGGAGACCCTGAGCTTTTAACATTAAAAGCGGTTAAAGTTTTAAAAAAAGCAAAGGCGATTTTGTACGATGCATTAGTTAACGAATCTATACTAGCCTATGCGCCAGATGCTGTTAAGTTATATGTCGGTAAGCGACGTGATTCACACGCATTTAACCAAGACAAGATTAACAGTCTACTTTTGGAATATGCAAAAAAATATGGAAATGTGGTGCGTTTAAAAGGGGGCGATCCTTTTGTTTTCGGTCGCGGAAAAGAAGAAATGGATTATCTGGAATCCTTTGGTGTTAAGACAGCAATAGTTCCAGGAATTACCTCAGCTATAGCAGTTCCAGCATCCATTGGTATTCCAGTTACTCAGCGCAAAATGTCAGAAAGTTTTTGGGTGATTACGGGTACAACCTCTAATAGAAAACTATCACAGGATATTGAGTTAGCTGCAAAATCAACAGCAACTGTTGTCATTTTGATGGGAATGGGTAAACTTTCGGAAATCGTTTCCATATACAAATATCATAATCGTAAAAATTTGCCAGTTGCTATCATTCAGAATGGCACAAAGGAGGAAGAGAAATCTGGCGTAGGAACTATTGCAAGCATTGAAAAAATCGTTGAAGAGAAGGGCTTGTCATCCCCTGCAATAATCATTATAGGTGAAGTGGTTAATGGTCACGAAAGTATATTATCATATTTCAATGAGTCATTTTTAGAAAACGATTTTATTTATCAAAATTTAGATATAAACCCTTAATAATGGAAAGGAATAAATCACAATAAATTTTTAAAAACTAAATCCTATTACAGGGTAATAAAAAAAAATACAAATATGGCTACAATTAGATATTTTGGGATAGTTGCAGAAGTAACTCAACGCAATGAAGAATATATTGAAATTGAAAACATGAATGTTTCGGAAGTTTGGAATTTACTTTATGCGAAATACGATTTAAGCACGCTAAATGCAAGGGTGGCATTAAATCAGCGCTTGGTAGATTTAAATAGTTCGATAACAGTTAATAATAATGATGAATTGGCATTATTGCCACCTTTTGCAGGCGGTTGATTATGGAAAGATATAAAAGACAAATGCAATTGTCAGAAGTTGGCAAAAGTGGGCAACAAAAACTTACCAGTGCAAAGGTATTGGTAATTGGAGCAGGGGGTTTAGGGTGTGCGATTCTTCCTTATTTAGCGTCTTCAGGTATTGGAAATATTGGAATCATGGATGGAGATACCATTGGGGAAAGTAACTTACATCGCCAAATTTTGTATTCCAAAAAAAACCTTGGTCAATCTAAGGTGAAGTTTGCCAAAAAGCATTTAGAACACTTAAACTCCGATATTAAAGTTCATGCTTTTAATCATTATTTAAGCGGAAAAAACGCTATTAAAATTTTTAATGATTACGATATAATTGTGGATGCTACAGACAACTTACCAACCAGATACCTTATCAATGACGCCTGCATAATTGCTAACAAACCATTTGTATATGGGTCTGTTTATAAATTTGAAGGCCAAGTTGCTGTTTTTAATTATAAAAATGGACCGACCTACCGCTGTCTTTTTGAAAGCAATGAAACAGAAGTACCTAACTGTGAGACTTCAGGTGTTTTAGGAACAACCGTAGGACTTATTGGAATGCTTCAGGCTAATGAAACCATGAAACTGATTTTGGAAACGGGCGATATGCTTTCAGGAAAATTGTTAATCTACAATACCCTTAATAACAGTCAAAGCTGTATTGAATTTGCTAAAAATGATAAAATTCGAGTAGATGAATCTTTCTTTAGCGCAGTGCATCTACAAACTGAAATTGCTGAAATCTCTTTGGTTAAAGCCTTGGAAAATAAGCTAGTTTTTTTGGATGTTCGAGAATACGGCGAACTACCGAAAGTCGACTTACCCAATACCATTCAGCTTCCACTATCAGTTATTGAAAAAAATATATCGGGTATGGATAAAGATACCAGTTATGCGGTTTTTTGTCAAAGCGGAAAACGAAGCCGTCAAGCCGTTAAACTATTTAAAGAGTCAGAATTTAAAAACGTTTTCAATATAAATGGAGGCGTGAAATCAATCAAAAAAAACAATATAAATGAAACAAGTTTTTGTTAAAGGTCCAATAACACCGGACTTTATAGCTACCTCAATAGCGAAGCATCAGAGTAAATATGAAATTGGAGCTCACAATATTTTTCTTGGTCAGGTTAGAGCAGATGAAGTTAGAAATAGAAAGGTCGCGGCAATTGACTTCACCTGCTATGAAAAAATGGCGAATGAGGTTTTGCACGATATCAGAGAAAAAGCGTTCAGAACGTTCGACCTTACCTGTTTGCACATTTATCATAGTATAGGAGAAATAAAAGTGGGTGAGGTGTGCTTTTTTGTTTTCGTATCAGCAAAACACAGTAAAGATGTTTATGAAGCAACCGAATATTTGGTAAATGCAGTTAAGAAAAAAGCACCCATTTTTGGTAAAGAGCTATTTGAGGATGAAACTCACCAGTGGAAAGTAAATAAGACATGGTAGATATAACTGGAAAAGTTAAAACGCTTCGGGTTGCTGTTGCAGAAGCGATAGTAAAAGTAAGCAAGCAAGAGACCATAAATGCTTTACAAAACAATTTAGTGCCTAAAGGAAATGTTTTTGAGATGGCAAAGACTGCTGGATTGTTTGCCGTAAAAAATACCGCTGCTGTAATACCTGATTGTCACCCTTTACCCATAGAGTTTACATCCATAACATATGTAGTTGAGGGTTTGGATATTAAAATCAGCATGAAGGTAAAGACGATATACAAGACTGGTGTTGAGGTTGAGGCAATGCACGGCGTATCTGTGGTTGCCTTGACAATGTATGATATGTTAAAGCCCATTGATAAGCAAATAGAAATCTGCGCGATTCGTTTGGTAGAAAAAAGTGGAGGTAAAAGTAGCTTCAAAATTAAGCACCATTCTCAATTGAAGGCCAGTGTAATAGTTTGTTCAGATTCTATTTCTCAGGGTAAGAAAGCGGATAAAGCAGGTAAGGCAATTATTGAAAAACTAGAGCAAAATGAGGTGGAAATAGCCAACTATGATGTTATTCCCGATGAAATAGAAGCCATAAGAAATAAGGCTGTTTTATATTCAGAAACTTCTAATCTTATAATCTTCACTGGAGGAACAGGCCTATCATATAGAGATGTTACCCCTGAAGCTCTGGAACCTATACTAGAAAGACGAATTCCAGGTGTGGAAGAAGCCATAAGAGTCTATGGACAAGAACGTATGCCCTATGCAATGTTATCAAGAAGTGTAGTTGGGACTTTGGGTGATAGCCTAATACTTGCCTTACCAGGTTCCACCAATGGTGCTGCTGAATCAATGGATGCTGTGTTCCCCCATTTGCTTCATGTTTTTAAAATACTAAAAGGTCAGCAGCATGATTAATACAGTAGAACAAAAAAATATCTTGACCGATAAGATGTTAAGAAAACATAATTACCTCAGAATTTCTCTAACCGAAAAATGTAATTTGCGTTGTACTTACTGCATGCCAGCAGATGGTGTTCAATTAACACCAAAAAACAGCTTGATGAACGTTGACGAAATTTTTAGTATTGCAAAAATATTTGTTGACCATGGCGTAAATAAAATTAGATTGACTGGAGGGGAGCCATTGGTTCGAAAAGACTTTAGCGAGATTTTGAAAAGACTAAATTCATTAAATGCGGATTTATCTTTGACCACAAATGGTATTCTTGTGGATAGATTTATTGATGATTTTAAAGCTTACAACTTAAGGTCAATAAACGTGAGTTTGGATACTTTACAAGCAGATAAATTCAAGTTTATTACTCGAAGAGATCAGTTTTTAAAGGCCTATGAAAATATAAGTTTACTTGTTCAAAATGGTTTTAATATAAAACTCAATGTGGTATTGATAAAAAATTTCAATGATGATGAGATTAAGAGCTTTATTAACTTAACTAAGGATTTACCAATAGTTGTAAGGTTTATCGAGTTTATGCCATTTAATGGTAATAATTGGGACAAGTCTAAATTGGTTACTCAAAAAGATATCTTACATGATGTAGTGTCCTATTTTGGATCAGATAAGCTTGTGAAGCTTGAGGACAATTTAAATTTTATTTCAAGAGATTATCAAATATCAGGTTTTATGGGCAGCTTTGGTATAATTAGTTCCGTCAGCAATCCATTCTGTGATGGGTGTAATCGTATTCGATTAACGGCAAATGGCAAACTAAAAAACTGTCTATTTTCAAATGATGAAACGGATATTCTTTCAAGTTTAAGAAATAATGAAACAATTGAACCATTGATTGCAAAAACCGTTTACAAAAAGTTTGCTATTAGGGCGAATATGGATACTTTTAAAAAATTAAACAACCCTGAATTGCATTCAAAAAATAGAAGTATGCTAACTATTGGTGGTTGATTGTAGCACTAACCTTCTGAATAAATATTTTTTTCTCAAAATCCGATTTGGGCGCATCACAAATGGAACATCTATAGTTATCATTCAACTCTTCGAAAGGGGTGTTTTCAGCAATATTTTGGGTTAAATCTCCATAAACTTCATTGTAAACGGTTAGGCAGTTTTTACATTGATATACTTCTACTTCAGTAGTCTCCTCAATGGTTTTTTTCACTGTAGTTTCCTCGTTTTCCGCGCCTAATTGCTCAAAATATAATTTACTCAACTCGATAAGTAAGTCTGATAATTCGTTTTTATCGATGTCTTGAACATAGATGATGTACTCCCTCGTGTTTGGGTCGAAATTTTTTGCGTGTAATATGTTGTAGGTGTCTCTGGTCTTGAAACCCGCATAGTCATCTGGTGGGTTGTTTTTTTCAATGACAATTGAGGTAAAGTAATAGGCCTTTTTAACGTAATCTGTGATTCCGAATGTTAAACCATAAGTACTGATATCATTTTCATCGAAGTTTTTAACAAGGTATTTTTTTAATTGGTAAGCGGCGTCATTTCCAACTGGTATGTGCCAGTTTAACTCAAGCATGGAGTGCCTTACATTAATCCCAAATTTTCCAAGAAATTTTTCCCATTGTACTTTTGCATTAGCTGGAATACCTTTAACAATAAACGATTTCCAGGGGGTAATCTGGATTTTTCCTATTTTACATTCAACACATAAAGCACACATTGCTTTTAAAAAGTTAAGGTCATAACGGTTATTTCGCCAGTATAATCCTAACCAATATCTATCGTTTCCTATACGGTTCATGCCTTCGTAGTAGGGGAAGGGATGAAAGGGTAAAAAAAGAGGTTTGTCAATGGTTATGTTGTTGGTGTCAATTGCATCATTGACTAGTTCGAAGATCATATCTACCGAGTCGGGTTCTTCTTTTAATATTGATTCGATGGTTGAAGTGATCTTAGCCATATCCCAGCTAAAAACCAGTGCGGGATAAGCCACGGTTTTGCTCCAGTCTGGCAAGCGAACATATAAAAACCAATAGTCCTCATGATCGGAGGCAATAAAGTTAAGGTGACCAGTAAATAACGGAACTAGACGTTGTTTGGGATCAGTAATATTTACTTTTAAAGCGGTAGGTTTTCTAAACTGTTCCAAAAGGTAGAGATACTTATCTCCTGTTAGCCAAAGTGTGCTGGGAAAAATATCGGAACAAACATAGGAGGACATAATATTTTCCACCCTGTCAGTTTGTGATGTTACCAAATCAAAATTTCCAATCTTTTTTAGATTTAGATTATCTACTTGATCGGGCAATAAAATATCCTGTCTCGATCCAAAAGAAATTGCATCCATGTCTAATTCTTCAACAGTATGACAGATCACTTTCAGTTCACCGGGGGACAAAACACCACCTTTTATAATTAATCGTGCTAAATTGTTCACAATACAGGTTGTTTTAGAGCGTTAAAAATTTCCCTTACTTCAGTTTTACAACTACCACAACCTAGTCCAGCTCCAGTTTGTTTACAAAGTTCTGTATAGTTTGTGCAACCTTTGTTTATCGCTTCTTCAATATTTCCTTCTCCTACTTGGCTACAAGAGCATACTAGTTTTCCTAAAATAGGTTTATCATTTGAAGCGCCTCTGAGAAGCGTATCGCGTTTGTCAGATAATTCGACCTTACTCTCAATCAAGTTTTTAAATTCGGCAAACTCGTTTTTATCTCCAACTAAAACGGCTCCCACTAACAAATCGTCTTTAACAATACATTTTTTATAGTAGCGTTGGCTCATATCAGTAAAGATGATTTCTTCATAATCCGTATCATTTTCTGGTATGAAAATATTACCAACACTACATAAGTCCAAGTCGCTAAACTTGAGAATATTCATAGCTACAGATCCCTTGTAGGTACTACTAATATCCCCTAAAATGAAATTAGCTAAAATCGATGCTTGTTCCTCTGCTGCTGAGGTTATACCTAACATTTTATTGTTGAATTCGGCAATTTCTCCAATCGCAAAAATATCCTGGCTAGAGGTTTGTAAATGCTGATTGACGGTTACCCCTCGACCGCATTTAATCCCAGACTCCTTTGCAATTTCAATATTGGGACGTGTTCCGATAGCATAAACAATGGCATGGGATTTAAATGATTTACCACTTTTTAGCGTGATATTCAGTTCGTCTGTTTCTTCATTACTGAAAACAGTGCTTACTTCATTTGAGAAATAGACCTGAATACCCAAGTCCTGAACATGCATGGCCAATAATTTACTAGATAAATCATCCAGCTGTCGCTCCATTAACCTAGAGCTTCTTTGTACGATAGTAATATTTATATTTTGATGCTTTAATGCTGAGGCCAATTCTAATCCCAAAAGTCCACCCCCAACAATGGTTACATGCTGTGACTGGGGAGGGAGGTTTTTATCATTCAAATAATTTTTAAATCGGTCAGCATCTATTTTACTTCTCAATGTAAAATGCCCTGCAGAATTTAAATTGACATTATTGGGAACAAATGTTCGGCTGCCAGTAGCTAGAATCAGCTTGTCGTATTCATGTATCTTACCAGTATTGTCTGTGATACGCTTATTTTGACTGTCGATAGCTGTAATGTAGGTGCTTGGATAAAGGTCTAATTTTAGTTTTTTTAATGCATCAGCTTTAATTTTCTGAAGTTTTTCCCAAGACAATTCCTCAGTAACATATTCTGGAAGTAATACCCGATTGTAGAAGGGGTCTGCTTCTTTGGAAAATACCCTAATACTATCTCTCTCATTGTGGTCACGGTAATTTTGAACAAATCTAAAGGCAGCCGCACCTGCCCCCACCACAACTATATTTTCTTTCGATTTTTTGTATTTTGAAACGGAAACCCGAGTGTATTTAAAATCAGGTTCTTTCGATATTGGATCTACGATGGTATTGGTGAGATTATTTGCTCTGTTGAGATCATTTTGCAATTGTTTACCCCAATGCATCGGCAGAAAAACGACTCCACGTTTAATATTTTCCGAAATTTTAGCACGAACCCTGACCACACCTTTTTTACTTTTGACCTCAACCACATCGCCATCCTTTATTTTTTTTAAGTAAGCGTCCACGTGGTTTAGGTCTAAAACAGGACTTGAATAATGTGTTTTTAATCTGGAGACTTTACCGGTTTTGGTCATCGTATGCCATTGATCCCTGATTCTTCCTGTTGTTAATATAAAAGGAAAATCTGAATTGGGAGCGTCAGAAACATTATTGACAAATTTGGGAATATTAAAAATCGCCTTTTTAGACGGTGTATGGAATTTTTTATCCTCAAAAAGCCTTGGGGTTCCTTGATGTCTGTAAGATGGAACGGGCCATTGGAATGTACCTTCGTTTTGTAGTCTTTCATAGCTTAAATAAGAAACGTCAATGTTGGTTCCCTTTGTCATGGTACAGTACTCTTTGTAAATCTCGGAGGTTGAATTATATTTAAAACCTTTAAAGCCCATTCTGTTGGCAAAGTCACAAAGAATCTCAACATCTGGTCGGGCTTCACCAGGCGCTTCGATAGCCTTGGGTAAATATGAAATACGGCGTTCGGAATTTGTCATTGTACCTTCCTTTTCTAACCAAGCAGCAGCTGGAAGTACCAAATCGGCATAAGCAACCGTATCAGCATTTTTTGAAATATCCTGAACTACAACAAACTTGGCATTTTTCAATGCTTTTTCAATACGATGAGCATTTGGCATACTTACCATTGGATTGGTACAAACAATCCAAATGGCTTTCATTTTTCCACTTTCCAAAGCATCAAACATCTCTGTGGCAGTATAGCCAGGCTCTGGAGAAATTTTATCAACGTTCCAAAATTCGGCTACTTCTTTTCTATGGGTTTCGTTGAGTAAATCTTTGTGAACAGCCAAAAGGTTGGCCATGCCTCCAACTTCGCGCCCTCCCATGGCATTTGGCTGACCCGTTAGGGAAAAAGGACCCGAACCTGGTTTACCTATTTGACCGGTAATTAGTGATAAATTTAATAACGAATAATTTTTATTACTACCAATGGCACTTTGATTAAGCCCCATAGCCCACATACTTATAAAAGCCTTTGATCGGCCAATCAAAATTGCCGCTCTTTTAATCTCTTCAACAGTTATGCCACATATTTTTGCAGCCTCTTTGAGTGATATTGACTGTACTTGTTTTTTGTACTGCTCAAAGTTTTCTGTATGATTTTTGATGAAATTTCTATCGATCAACTTTCGATCGATTATATATTTTCCAATTGCATTATTCAGGATTACGTCAGTTCCAGGAGTAATTTGCAAGTGTAGGTCAGCGAAATTGGCAGAATCCGTTTTTCTTGGGTCTACGACAATGATTTTTACATTTGGATTATTCTCTTTGTGCTTTTCAATTCTTCTGAACAGAATAGGGTGACACCACGCAGGATTAGCACCAGTAATCAAAAAGCAGTCTGCAAGTTCTATATCTTCGTAGGACACTGGAACAGAATCCTCACCAAAGGTTTTTTTATAGCCCACTACTGCTGAGCTCATGCATAATCTCGAATTGGTGTCAATGTTATTGGTGCCTAAAAATCCTTTGGTCAGTTTGTTAGCGATGTAGTATTCCTCCGTAAGGCATTGTCCAGATACATAGAAACCAACACTATCAGGACCATGTTTTTTAATAATCGATTTAAAAACATTAGCAGCCCTATTCAAAGCAGTATTCCAGCTCACACGTTCTAGCGGATGAGAACGACTCCATTTCATTTCAGGATAAAGAAGACGATCAGAAACATCATTGGCAACATAATGCAGGTTCATTCCCTTAGAGCATAACATACCTTTGTTTACTGGATGATCCTTATCACCCTCAACCGTTACTTTATTTTTATTAAGATCTTTTTTAACTACAATACCACAACCCACACCACAATAAGAGCATGTAGTTTTAATTTGTTTCTGTTGCACTAATTTATCCTTTAGAAGCCATGTTGATTATAAACAATAAACAAAATAAGTATTTATACTTAATTTTTGTGTACAAATTTTGGGTTTTTATGAGATTTGTTAGATTGACAATTTAGCTCCAATATTTTTCAATTATTTAATATATCTGAGGGATATATTAAATAAACTTAAACTATAAAATCATTTAAAAATTGAATTCAGAGGCCTTTTTCGATAGTTCAATGAGGTTTTTAACATTCAATTTTTTCATAAGATTGAATCGGTGAACTTCCGTGGTACGCTTACTCACTTCTAATTCAATAGCAATTTCTTTATTGCTTTTTCCATCAAGAACTAATTTAAGAATTTGCTTTTCTCTTTTTGTCAGGTGATAGGGGTTGTCACCAACTTTAATGGATTCACTGTCCGTATTTTTATTATTAGTGAGATTGTTAACAATTACCGACGAAATATCTCCAGAAAAATATTTTCCCCCCGATGCAATTGTGTTTAAAGCTTTAAGAAACTCAGCCTTACTTGCACCTTTTAGTAAGTAGCCGTCAGTTCCAGCTTCAATTGAGTCAAGAACATATTCCTCAGCATCATGCATTGAAAGC
>CAJWGK010000023.1 GCA_913030895.1 uncultured Flavobacteriaceae bacterium
CATAATATTAATTATAGAAAAAATATAAAGCAATTAATCACAACTTTTGTTTGATAAAGTATTTATATATTAAATTTTTTAAGGAGATTATCGAGAATCAATAAATTCATTTTGGTATTTTGGCGCAATGCGTGAGACATAGCACCTTCCAATATCATTAAAAAAGTTTGAGTTTCAGTTTCAGGATCATCGTAATCAAGAACTTTAAAAGAAGTAAAAACTTTTTCGTAAAAGATTTGGAATAAATTCATCCGCTCATCATTTACTTGCCAACGCATACCCTGAATGAACTTAATGTATTTTTTGTAATCATCACTTGTGTTTAATGGTATGGTCAGTATATGTTTAAGAATTACCTTAGGATGCGTCAAAGTCTCAATTGGTTTCATCAATACTTTAAACTTTTCAATTGTGATCTCAAGTATTTTTTCAAGTAATCCTTCTTTGTTCTTAAAGTGCCTAAAGATCAACCCTTCTGATACGCCTGCTTTTTGGGCTATTGACCGGGTTGAAGCCGCATGAAAACCTTGGGTTGCAAACAGTGATACGGCACTGTTTATTATGTTTTCCCTCATAAGTGATTGGTTACTTACAGATTTAATAATTCATTTGCAAAATTTAAGGGGGTATTTACCAAATACAGTCCAAGTTAGGACTTATTGATAAATATTAAAATAATTAAGCCTTAATACTGATAATATGAATTGTGTTTGGTTATAGAATATAGTTTCTTAAAATAAAAATCCTATATTAAGGGAGCCAACAAAATCTTTATTCATGTACAAAAAAAACCTATCTACCAGATATGTTCCCCTCCTACTGATAATTCTGCTATTTCAATTTTGTAATACTGCCAAAGAAGACGCTTCCTCAAAAAGTGTTGAGACAAAAACGGAAGTTATCGCATATTATTCGGGGGACGGAGCATCTATTGACCAATATGACCTAAGTGGTGTTTCTCAATTGATCTATAGTTTTCTTCACCTTAGAGGGAATAATTTAGCTATTGACAACAAGGCCGATAGCCTAACACTTATGCATTTGACAGGATTAAAGAAAAAATATCCCGATTTAAAGGTGTTACTGTCTTTAGGAGGTTGGGGAGGTTGTAAAACCTGCTCAGAGGTTTTTTCTACAAGTGAAGGCAGAAATGAATTTGCGTTATCGACAGCTAAAATAATTCAGACCTATAATGCAGATGGTATTGATTTAGACTGGGAGTACCCTGTTGTTCAAGGGTCTCATGGACATCCTGTTAGTTTGGAGGATAAAGAAAACTTCACATCACTAATTAAAGCACTAAATAAAGTTATGCAACCGGAACATGTGTTCAGTTTTGCCGCCGGAGGATTTCCCGCTTTTCTAGAAAAATCAATAGACTGGGAAAAAGTTATGCCATTGATTAGCCATGTCAATCTTATGAGTTATGATTTGTACAGTCAATCCATGACAAGCCATCACACACCGTTGTACTCAAGTAACCCTAACTTTCCTGACGCTGCAGATCAATCTGTTCAATATTTGTTGAGTATTGGCGTTCCAGCAGAGCAAATTGTTATTGGTGCTGCTTTCTATGGCAGGATATGGGAAAATGTCCCCAATATTAACAACGGTCTATATCAGAAAGGAGATTTTAAATACGCACTAGGCCATAACAGCTTTGATCGTCTGGATGCTGGTTATGAATTTTTTTGGGATGATAATGCAAAAGCGCCCTATGCCTATAATAAAGAGAAAGGCTACTTCCTGTCTTTTGATGATCGCCAATCAATTACACACAAAACCCAATATGTCGTGAAAAATAAATTAAAAGGTATCATGTTCTGGGAACTAGCCAACGATAAGCCCAATGGTTTACTCAATATTATGGTTCAAGCTGTTAGCGATTCTAACTAGATCAAAATACCGTTGATTATTGAATGACTGTTAATAAATCTGTGAAAAAACGAATTTACTTAGATCATACTCACACCTGCTAGGTTGTAATTTTGCAATATTACTATATCTCATGAATGATCGACCTAATGATTTGATGCGCATTCGTCCTGATATTGGAAAGGTTAACGATTCTGATCAGGTGGGTGAAGAGGAAAGGTTTCAAAATGCTTCCCTTCGCCCGATTATAAAACTCCAAAACCCACTGCTGATAGCTGTTTTTCAAAACTATATTGTCAAACACAAGGGTGTTTTTTATGATCTTTCTCTGGAAAAACGTTTGGCTTACATCGAAAATGCTTTGTATAAAGACCAAAAATTTAGAAATTCAGTCAAAGGAATGATAATTGGGCATTTTACCGTAAATGAATATCAGCAGTACACCAAAAACTCTTCTTCATTAAATAAGCGCATGATGAATATGGTGATGAATCGGCTCAAAGATCAAGTTCAGGTATTTGAGCCCGTAATCGCTGATTATATAGGGTGATTTAAAGCAAGCTCTCACCATTCAAATCTGTAGTAAGCACACTACTCATATAATCAAAAAAAGGTCTAATACTCCTAAAATGATTGTCAACCGTCTTCAGGAAATCCTCTGACAATACTGCTTTATCGGTCAAATTTTTAATAAAAACGTATTGTTTTTTTCTGATTAAATCAATGTTTGGATGTTCTTTAGAAAAGCCTTTAGGCGCTGTTTTAACTTCATCTCCATCTAGTCCGCCCCAGTATTTTTTAAAATCAGCTGCTGACATTAATTCCCTGAATTCGTCTGCATCAACCTCTAATTCTTTTCTTATGCGGAATAAATCCGCTGGATTGGGTGCCCAAAAACCTACACCGAAAAAACTTTTACCAGCCTCAAGATGAATGTAATACCCTCCCCTGAGGGCTGGCTTTTCACGATGAAAAGCCATACCGAAATGAGTTTTATAGGGGGTTTTATTCTTAGAAAAACGCACGTCCCTGTATATGCGAAATAGCTTCGCCTTTTCAATATGGTCATGTTGGTTTAACCCTTGTGTAACTTGATTGATAAAATCTTTCATTTCCCCTTCAAGGGACTTAAATCGAGGTTTATTTTTCTCAAACCAATCGCGGTTATTATTATCTGCTAATTCCGAAAAAAAAGAAAACGTCTCAGGATTGATCGTGTGCTTTGCCATTTTTAAGATTTACTATTAATCCATTCCATGATTTTATCTTCCAAAATCAATAAAGGAACTGCTCCAGATTCCAAAACTTTTCTGTGAAAAGCGCGAATATCAAAGTCATCACCCATTTTTGCTTCTGCCAACGAACGTAATGATCTAATTTTCAACTGTCCGATTTTGTAGGAAAGTGCCTGAGCTGGGTTGGCCATGTAGCGCTCTATCTCAGCTACAATTTTTTCTTCCGCCTCTGCTTCATTTTCCAACGAGTAGGCAATCGCCTCTTCACGCGTCCATCCTTTGGCATGTAGGCCCGTATCGACCACCAAACGAATTGCACGATGCATTTCCATACTCAACATACCAAAATACTGGTAAGGGTCCTCATAAAGCCCTAACTCTTGACCCAATGATTCTGTATATAATGCCCAACCTTCAGCAAAAGCGCTGTAAAAGAGGTTTTTTCTGAAATTAGGTAGTGCTTGGTTTTCCTGTTGAAGTGAAATCTGGAAGTGGTGTCCCGGAATTGCCTCGTGAAGGAACAAGGCTTCATCAGTAAAAACATTATAATTTTTGACATCGGGTATGGGAACATAGAAAACTCCGGGGCGAGTTCCATCCAGGGAACCAGCGTTGTAGTGGGCAGCAGCAGAAGCCTCCCGAAATGCCTCTACCCTTCTAATCTCAAAGGGAGTCTTGGGCTGTAGGTCAAACAACTGATCTACATAGGGCTTCATTTTTTCGTACATCTTATTAAAACTGGCGATCAGTTGTTCTGGGTCATCAAAAGGCATCAAAGATTTATCAAACCTTACATGATCAAAAAAGGACTTTAAGTCTCCTTTAAACCCAACTTGTTTCATGATTTTTTTCATCTCATCGCAGATACGTGCCACTTCACTGAGTCCCAGTTGGTGTATTTCATCAGCCGACATCTCTGTGGTCGTATAGACTGCTATCGCATGCTTGTAATAAGCTGCTCCATCTGGATACGCGCCAAAACCACTTTCATCTATGCCAGCCATTAAATACTCAGTTGACATAAAACGATGAAGCTTTTGGTAAGCCGGTATAAGTTTATTTTCGATCGTTTCGACGAAGGCAGCTGTTAGTGCAGTTTTATCTTGCTCGCTAAAATCATCAGGCATATTTTTTATCGGGGTAAAAAACAAATGGTTTTCTACTTCCTTAACTGTCATGGCTTCTAGTTGTGGTAAAACCTTTACGATCAATGACTTTGGTAACACATAGCCAGTTTCCATTCCTTCTCGCATCTTGTCTTCAGCAGATTGCATCCACTTCAAATAACCGTCCAAGCGCACCAACCAATTACGGTAATCTTGAGGGGTATTAAAAGGCTGTGCACCAGCACCTGATGCAAGTTGACCGATCGTTAACTGAAAGGTCCACATTTGATTGATAGGCATTAAATCGGTGTGAAATGTATTCCCTTTAAGCTCCAAGTCTAATTCTCTCAACAATATTTTCTTACTGAGTTGTTCGTCTGCATCCAAGCTTTCCTCTGGAAATTCGTTTAAAGCATCGCGGTAGTAGGAATAAAAAGCTTTTGCCTTTGATTCAAATTCAGGCGACAAAAAGTTGGGAAGCGTATCGTTGTATCTTGTATCCCCTAGATAGGTAGCGTTGATTCTGAATAGTTCGAGATGTTTTTGGAAGTATTCTTCCAACAATTCATCAAACCCAATGGTTTTTTTTGCTGAATCGGTTTCGGCACAGCCGATCAACAGCAACAGGAAGCTAAGTAGTAGTATGTTTTTCATCGTTTTGGGTATAAGTTCAACCCTAAATTACAAAATAAGCTACAATAAGACTACCGCTTTCGTTTTTCTAACAATGCCATGACATCTTCTAGCCCCTTTCCTTTGGCACGCAATAAGATCAAGTAGTGGAAAAACAAGTCAGAGGCTTCCTCCATAAAAAGCGCTTCGTTGTCGTCAATGGCCTCAATAACAGTCTCTACGGCCTCCTCTCCTACTTTCTGAGCGATCTTATTGATTCCTTTTTCAAATAAACTACTCACATAGCTTTTTTCTTGTGGATTTTGCTCGCGGTCTTTGATTGTTTCTTGTAGTTCATCGATAAAACCCAAATAAGGAATATTTTCCTCCCCCCAACAGGTATCAGTTCCTCTGTGACAAGTCGGTCCTTGTGGGTTAGCTTTGATCAGCAGGCTATCGAGATCACAATCTATGGCTACATCGACAAGGTCGAGGAAGTTACCACTCTCCTCTCCTTTAGTCCACAGCCTTTGCTTACTTCTACTGTAAAAAGTTACCTTTCCTGAGTTTTGGGTTTTCTCCAAAGCCTCAGCATTCATATAACCCAGCATTAACACTTTAAGGGTTTTCGCATCTTGAATTATTGCGGGCAAAAGCCCATCGGGGTTTTTATTAAAATCAGCTGTTTTCATCGGTTATTCTAATGGCTATATTTTCTTGTTTTAATATTTTTTTCAACTCTGGAATCTTAATTTCTCCATAGTGAAATACACTAGCTGCAAGGGCTGCATCTGCTTTTCCTAATTTAAAAGTATCGGCAAAATGATTGGTGGCTCCTGCCCCACCCGAGGCGATAATTGGAATATTAACCAAAGTAGAGAGCTCAGCCAATGCTTGGTTGGCAAAACCATTTTTGGTACCATCATGATCCATTGAGGTAAAAAGAATTTCTCCTGCACCGCGAATTTCGACCTCTTTGACCCAATCTTTAAGTTCAATCTGAGTTGGAACTTTCCCACCGACCAAATGAACCATCCAACGACCGTCTATTTTTTTGGCATCAATAGCGACTACAACACATTGACTACCAAAGGCTGTTGAAAGCTCGTTGATTAATTCAGGCGTACGCACAGCTGCTGAGTTTACCGCAATTTTGTCAGCACCGTTGCGAAGTAATATTTTAGCATCTGCCACACTACTTACTCCTCCTCCTACGGTAAAGGGAATATCTAGTGCCGCTGCAACACGCAAAACTAGGTCTGCTAAGGTTTTACGCTTTTGCTCTGTCGCTGAGATATCCAAAAAGACCAATTCATCCGCCCCCTCTGTGGTATAGCGTTTGGCGAGCGCTACTGGATCTCCAGCATCGCGCAAGTTGACAAAATTGACACCTTTTACCGTTCTGCCATCCTTAATGTCCAAACAAGGAATGATTCTTTTAGTAAGCATACATCAAGAATTTAATGTGTTAAATTCAGAAAGTGCTTGCAAAGTAATTTTCTTTTCATAGATCGCTTTACCAATAATGACCCCTTCACATCCCATTTTAGCCAAAATGGGGAGTTCTGATTCAGTGGATATGCCTCCCGAGGCAATTAAGCTTATCTCTGAATTTGCATCAATTAACTTTTCATACAATTCAAATGCAGGTCCTTCTAGCATGCCGTCTTTGCTGATGTCAGTACAAATAACATATTTTATTCCTTCCTTTTGATAAGCCTCAATAAAAGGTTTTATCTTTTGCTCAGAGGTCTCTAACCAACCGCCCACAGCAATCTTATCTTCTTTTACATCTGCCCCTAGGATTATCTTATCCTCGCCATATTGTTGAATCCATCTTTTAAAAATATCGGGGTTTTTTACGGCGACACTTCCCCCTGTAATTTGGTTGGCACCACAATCAAAGGCAATTTTTAAATCTTCATCCGATTTAAGTCCGCCACCAAAATCGATTTTTAAATTGGTTTTTAAGGCCAAACGTTCCAAAACCTTGTGATTGACTATACTCTTAGCTTTTGCGCCATCCAAATCCACCAGGTGAAGGTATTCTAAACCAAAGTCCATGTAGGCCTTTGCCACTTCCAAAGGATCTTCATTGTAAACCTTTTGGGTTGCATAATCGCCCTTGGACAAGCGCACGCACTTTCCTTCAATAATATCTATGGCAGGTATAATTCGCATTTTAAATCTTTAAAAAGTTCTCTAACAATTGACTTCCAGCTTTACTGCTCTTCTCAGGGTGAAATTGAACACCGTAAAAATTATTTTTATTAATCGCCACACTATACTCACCGGCATAATTACTTTTTGCTGATGTTTCGGGCTCAATTGGAACAAAATAACTGTGAACCAGATACATGTAACAATCTTGCTGAATACCCTGAAATAAGCCCGTGTTCGAATGGGTGACTATATTCCAACCCATTTGAGGAACCTTTACTGAGTCGGGGAATTTGACCACTTTTGTAGGGACAATCCCCAGTCCTTTGGTTTGCCCTTCTTCTGTCTCATCACACAATAACTGCATACCCAAGCATATACCAAGTACCGGCTGCTTTAGTGAAGGAATTAATTGGTCTAAACCGTGCTTTTTTAGTTTCTTCATCGCACTTACGGCTTCCCCTTGACCGGGAAAAATAACTCGATCAGCACCAGCAATAAGCTCGATATCGTCAGTCAGTACTGCCTCAACACCTAATCGTTCAAGAGCAAATTGAAGGCTTTTGACATTCCCAGCATCGTAGTCAATTATTACAGTATTCATTTTATAAACTACCCTTCGTTGAGGGTAAAATCATTTTTTCTTCATCTCTTTTAATCGCCATTTTAATCGCTTTTGCAAAGGCTTTAAAAATAGCTTCTATTTTGTGGTGCTCATTGGTTCCCTCGGCCTTTACATTTAAATTGGCTTTGGCTCCATCGGCAAAAGATTTAAAAAAGTGGTAAAACATCTCAGTTGGCATTTTACCAATCATCTCTCGCCTAAAATCTGCCTCCCACACCAGCCAGCTTCGCCCACCAAAGTCAATAGATACTTGCGCCAAGGCGTCATCCATAGGCAATGTAAAACCATATCGTTCAATTCCTTTTTTATCTCCCAATGCTTTTGAAAAAGCTTCTCCAATAGCAATGGCAGTGTCCTCAATGGTGTGGTGTTCGTCTATTTCCAAGTCACCGTTCGTTTTAAGAGATAAATCGATTCCTCCATGTCGGGATAGTTGATCCAGCATATGGTCAAAAAATGGAAGTCCTGTCTCAACTTTGCTCTCCCCGACGCCGTCAAGATTTATTTCAATATCAATCTGGGTTTCTTTGGTGTTTCTGCTGTAAAAAACAGCGCGATCTTTCATCAGTAATTTGCGATAAATTTCCTCCCAAGCTTTAGTTTTAAAAGCAATAGTGTTTTCCAAGTCTTGATCAGTAACTTCATCTGCTCCCAAAGCAGCGTTGTTATCAATAAAAATTCCTTTGCAGCCCAGATTTTTTGCCAACTGCATGTCGGTCAGACGATCTCCAATGACAAAAGAGTTTTTCAGATCATAGCTGTTGTTATTCATATAAGACTCAAGCATAGCCGTGCCAGGTTTTCTGGTGGGTGCATTATCTTCAGAAAAAGTTCGATCGATAAAAACTTCTTTAAAGACTATTCCTTCATTTTTAAAAGTATTGATAAGAAAGTTTTGTGTAGGCCAAAAATCGGTCTCAGGGAAGCTGTCGGTACCTAATCCATCCTGATTGGTGACCATAACCAGATCATAATCTAAGTCACGAACGATATTGCCCAAATATTGAAATACACCTGGATAAAAAACCAGCTTATCATAAGCGTCCAACTGAAAATCGCTTGGTTCGACGGTTAGGGTACCATCGCGGTCAATAAATAGAACTTTTTTCATTGGTTTATGGTTTTACAAATCTCAATAAAGTTAATGTTTTCCTCAGGGGTTCCTACGGTAATCCTGAGTGTGTTGTTACATCCTTGTAAACGAGATCGATTCCTCAAGACTACACCCGCTTTTAAAAACTGATCATAACGCTTATCGGCATCATCGACCACTATTAGAAGGAAGTTGGCATCACTGGGATATATTTTGATGATAAAATCAAATTGTTTTAATTCCTGCTCAAGTTTTTTCCTCTCTGTAATGAGCGTTTTCACTTCTTCCTGAACCCGATCAGATGCTTCTAGTTGCCCTAAAGCTCTGGTCTGAGTTAAGGAGTTGACATTGTAAGGCGGTTTGATTTTATTAAAATAATCAATGACCGATGGATTGGCAAAACACATTCCCAATCGAATACCTGCCAATCCATAGGCTTTTGAAAAAGTTTGACAAACCAATAATTGAGGATATTGATCTAAAATACTCAGGGCGCTTTTTTCCTCAGAAAAATCAATGTAGGCTTCATCAACCACGACGATGCCATTAAAACCATTCATTAATTGCTTTATTTGGTCTAAAGGCATCGCATTTCCGGACGGGTTGTTCGGAGAACAAACAAAAATGATTTTAGTTTTTGGGTTTGCCGCCTCAAGAACAGAATCGATTGCTATTTGAAAGTCATCGTTTAGAGGAACCTCCTTGACCCTAATATTGTTGAGTTTTGCCAAGACACCATACATTCCGTAGGTTGGAGGCAACAACAGTACCTCTTCCTCACCAGGCTCGCAAAAAGTTCGAAAAATTAAATCCAAAACTTCATCACTCCCATTACCCAATAAAACCTGTTCTGGTTTAACGCCTTTAATCGTTGCTAAAGTCCGTTTAAGTTTTCTCTGTAAAGGGTCAGGATAACGATTTACACCGTTATCAAATGGGTTTTCGTTCGCATCCAAAAAAATCTTTTGTGCCTCAAAATCTTCAAACTCATCTCTTGCGGAACGGTAGGGAGCAATCTCCTTAACCATCGGACGCACAAGTTGTTCTATAATAGTGGGTTTCATGACTTTAATGTTTTTAACCGAATTGATACGGCGTTTTTGTGAGCCTGAAGTCCTTCAGCAGTTGCCATTGCTTCAATTACGGGGCCTAGATCAATCAATCCATCAGCAGTAATTTTCTGATAAGTAATGGCTTTGAGAAAACTATCGAGATTAACCCCACTGTATTGCCTTACATAACCGTTGGTCGGCAAGGTGTGATTGGTTCCAGATGCATAGTCTCCTGCGCTCTCAGGTGTATAGTTACCTATAAAAATTGACCCTGCGTGTTTGATTTGATTGACAAATTCGGTTTCATTATCCAAGCAAACAATCAAGTGTTCCGCACCATAGCGATTCACAAAGTCAAGTAACTCTTGATCGTTGTCAAAGCAGATTACTTTAGAGTTATTCAATGCTTTTTGAGCGGTGGACTTTCGTTCTAGTTTTTCAAGTTGTTCAGCAACTTTTTCAAAAGTAGCATCAGCAATTTCAATGTCATTGGTGACTAGGATCACTTGACTGTCTGGGCCGTGTTCAGCTTGAGACAGTAAATCAGATGCTATAAAATCTGGATTACCGGTTTTATCGGCTACTACCATCAACTCACTTGGGCCAGCTGGCATATCGATAGAAACTTGATATTGAGTCGCCAATTGCTTGGCAACTGTCACAAACTGATTTCCTGGGCCAAATATTTTATCCACTTTAGGAATTGATTCAGTTCCTAAGGTCATTCCTGCTATTGCCTGCATACCACCAACCTTAAATATACTATCGACACCACACAAATTAGCGGTATAAAGTATTACATCAGCTAGTAGCCCATTACTATCTGGTGGTGAGCATAATACGATTTCTTGACATCCTGCTACTTTTGCTGGAATTGCTAACATTAATACGGTGGAAAACAAAGGTGCTGATCCCCCTGGTATGTACAAGCCTACTTTTTCGATAGGTAATTTTTTTTGCCAACAACTTACCCCCGGTTGGGTTTCCACTTCTACGGGAGCAGTGATTTGAGCTTCGTGAAAGCGCATAATATTCTCCTTAGCGCGTTTAATTGCTACTTTGAGTTCATTGGGCACCCTATCAACTGCTTGAACAATTTCCTGTTTGCTTACCACAATATTTTGAATTTCCACCTTATCAAATTCCAGTGTGTAATTTTTCACAGCCTGCTCCCCCTCTTTCTCTACAGCATTAAAAACCGTTTTGACTAGGGGTTCTAATGAAGCATAAGACGCTGAAGCTCTTTGGGTAAGTGCTTGCCACTGATTTCTGTCGGGATTGATAAATCTTTCCATTACATCACCATTTTTTCGATTGGACAAACCAATATATCTTCAGCACCTGCTGCTTTCAATTCATCAATGACTTCCCAAAAAGAACCTTCCTCAATGACTGAGTGCAGTGAAGACCAACCCTCTTGGGCAAGAGGAAGTACAGTGGGGCTTTTTAGTACTGGTAGGATATTACTGATCTCTTCAATTTTTTCGTTAGGAGCATTTAAGAGAATATATTTTGATTTTTTTGCTCTTAAAACAGCTCGCAATCGAAATCGTAACTTTTCAATAAGTTCGTTTTTCTCATCTGACAAATTGGGCGCCTGAACTAAAACAGCCTCAGACTTCATAATCGTAGCGACTTCTTTTAAGTTGTTTTTAAACAAAGTACTTCCACTAGAAACAATGTCGCATATAGCTTCAGCCAGCCCAATATTGGGAGCAATCTCAACTGAGCCGTTGATGATGTGCAATTCTGCTGTAACATTATTTTTACTTAAAAATTGATTTGTTGTATTGGGATATGAGGTCGCTATTTTTTTTCCATCTAAATCCTCAATGCTACTAAAATCGACGTCTTTGGGTACAGCAATACAAACACGGCATTTTGAAAACCCCAGTTTTTCAATTACGCTAAGGTCTTGCCCTTTTTCAAATAAGAGATTCTCTCCTATAATAGCCAAGTCCACTACGCCATCCCTTAGGTATTGGGGGATGTCTCCATTGCGGAGATAGAGTACCTCTAAAGGGAAATTTCTAGCAGCAGCTTTAAGTTGATCCTTGCCATTATCAATAGATATCCCACATTTTTTTAGCATGTCTAAGGAGTCTTCGTTAAGACGTCCAGATTTTTGAATTGCAATTTTAATCATCATTTAAATTAGTTTAAAAAAAAACCCGTTTGAAAACTCAAACGGGTTTTAAGTATGTTTAATACACTACCTCTCACCTCATTTGAGCGAATGTAAGAAAATGTGTATGTATGTTTAAAATTATCACAATGCAAATATAATAATTTTTTCAATTCAAAAGAATAATCGTCTTATTGGCCACCTAGTATTATAGGAAGTCCATCCTTACCGCTTCCAACAACGATAACTTTTGCATTGGGTGATTTGGCAAGTTCACGAGTAGCCTCAATTCCTTTTTCTTTAAGAATCATATTGGTAATAGAGGCGCTTAAAATCCTGTTAGCTGCTGCTTTACCTTCAGCTTCTACCCTTTGTTTCTCGGCCTCTTGCTTTGCTTTTTCAAGACGAAATTCATATTCTAACGCTTCCTGTTCCTGAATCAACTTTCTTTCGATACCTTCTTTGATGGCAAGTGGGAGCGAAACATCTCTTACCAGAACAGCATTTAATTGAATATGTTGTGACTCAACGTTTTTTTTAGTTTCGTCAAATATTTCATTTTGAATGGCATCTCTCTTTGTAGAATATAATTGTTCAGGTGTATATCGCCCAACAACACTTCTCGCGACAGCACGTATCTGCGGAATCAAAACAATATTGACATAATTTTCACCTTTGGTTTGGTGAAGAATGCCCAGTTCATTATAAACTGGCTGATACAATACAGAGACGTCTAAAGAAATTTCCAATCCATTAGAGGAAAGCACTTGCATATTACCTTCAAAAAACTCCTGTTGCTTAACATTATAAATATAAACTTTATTCCAAGGGGAGATGATGTGAAAGCCCTCAGATAAAGGGGGCTTATCAGTTACAACACCGCCGCCAAAGGTTTTAAATAAAACCCCAGCCTCACCATAACCAATGTTAATGGAAGATTTTGAGACAAAGATGATTAGCACGAATGCTAATAGAATAATAGGTAATCCGATTTTAGGTAATTTTTGCATAGTTTTTTTAATTTAAGTTAACATTCCCCCATCTACCTGAAGGACTTGACCAGTTATATAATTTGATAAATCTGAAGCCAAAAACACACAAGCATTGGCAACATCCTCGGGCTTTCCGCCACGTTTAAGGGGTATGTCATCTCTCCACTTTTGAACGACATCCTCCGACAGTTTGTCTGTCATTTCAGTTTCTATAAATCCAGGGGCAATGACATTACTCCTGATGTTTCTCGACCCTAATTCCAGTGCTATTGCTTTAGAAAATCCTATAATACCAGCTTTTGATGCGGCGTAGTTAGACTGACCAGCGTTTCCTTTAATACCAACAACTGAGCTCATGTGAATCAATGATCCATTTCGCTGTTTGAGAAAGGTTCTTTGAATGGCTTTGGTCATATTGAACACTGATTTTAGATTGACTTCAATGACCTTGTCAAAATCTTCCTCGCCAATTCGCATTAAAAGGTTGTCAATGGTTATTCCAGCATTATTAACTAAAATATCTACACCGTCAAATTCTTTTACAACGCTAACAACCAATTCTTGTGCTTGATTAAAATCGGCTGCATTACTTTGATAACCCATTGCTTTAATACCCAAAGCACTTAATTCAGTTTCTAGTGCTTTTGCAGCTTCAACGGAGCTGTTAAAGGTAAAGGCTACGTTACAACCGTGCTGGGCAAAGGTTAGTGCAATGCCTCGACCTATTCCTCTGGTAGCACCAGTGATGATTGCCGTTTTATTTTCTAACAGTTTACTCATATGGGGATTAAGCTAAAACTTCTGCAACTTTTTTTCCTATTGCCGCTGGGGAATCGACCACGTGTATCCCGCATGAGCGCATAATATCCTTTTTGGCCTCAGCTGTGTCGTCTTTTCCACCGACGATTGCACCAGCATGACCCATTGTTCTTCCTTTAGGGGCGGTTTCTCCCGCTATAAACCCTATAACAGGTTTTTTGTTTCCTGTCTCTTTTATCCAGTTGGCAGCTTCTGCTTCTAACTGACCGCCAATCTCACCAATGACAACAATAGCATGTGTATCGGGGTCACCCATAAACAACTCAACTGCATCTCTGGTGGTAGTTCCGATAATCGGATCTCCTCCTATTCCAATGGCAGTGGTAATACCTAACCCTTCTCTCACTACTTGATCGGCAGCTTCATAAGTCAAAGTTCCAGATTTTGAAACAATTCCAACGTTTCCTTTTTTAAATACAAATCCTGGCATGATACCTACTTTTGCTTCTTCTGGGGTGATGACTCCAGGACAATTTGGACCAATTAAGGTACAGTCTTTATCCTTGATGAAATTGGCAACTTTTGCCATATCTGCCACAGGAATACCCTCAGTAATGGTTATGATCACTTTAATTCCAGCTGCTGCAGCTTCCATAACAGCATCTGCCGCGAAGGCAGGAGGCACAAATATTATTGAAGTATCCGCTTGCGTTTTTTTCACGGCATCAGCCACGGTGTTAAAAACGGGTTTTTCTAAATGGATTTGCCCACCCTTGCCAGGGGTAACCCCACCGACAACTTGGGTGCCATATTCAATCATTTGGCTGGCATGAAAAGTTCCTTCTCCTCCAGTAAAACCTTGGACAATTATTTTTGAATCTTTATTAATTAGTACACTCATTTGTTGTAAAAAATATATGGTATAAAATTACCTAATTAAATTAGGTTTAATGACAAGATTGAAGTTAATCTTTTATCCTTTCGATGTAAGTAGCTTTTTCGGTGTCCACCTTGATTTTATCCCCTTCATTTATAAATAGTGGAACATTTATTTTTGCTCCTGTTTCTAGCTCTGCTGGTTTGGTGGCATTAGTGGCAGTATTGCCCTTGACTCCAGGCTCAGTATGGGTAATTTCTAAAATGACACTGGCGGGCATATCTACAGAAAGCGGCAAACCATCTTCGGTATTAATAGAAATACTAACGATTTCTCCTTCTTTGAGCAAACCTGGATTATCAATTGAGTTTTTACCAACCATTATTTGATTGTAGTCGTCAACATTCATAAAATTGAACTCATCACCTTCACCATATAGGTATTGAAACTTATTTGTTTCCACTCGGATGTCTTCAATTTTATGTCCTGCGGAGAAGGTATTGTCAAGCACTTTTCCATTGGTAACACTTTTAAGTTTTGTCCTAACAAAAGCAGGGCCTTTACCTGGTTTTACGTGAAGGAACTCAACGATCTTATAGATGTCGTTATTGTATTTTATGCACAAACCTTTTCTTATGTCTGAAGTTGTTGCCATTGGATAGAATTAGTTTTTTTGGAAATATCCCTTCATAACCCCTCTTTGAGAGTTTCGAATAAACTGAAGTATTTCGTCTCTTTCTGGTGAAGCGACCATTTCAGCTTCAATGATATCTGCAGCTTGGGAGTTATTAAATTTCTTTTGATAAAGTATTCTATAAATATTTTGAATCTCTGTTATTTTTTCTGAACTAAAACCGCGTCTTCTCAAACCCACGGAGTTAATCCCAACATAGGACAAGGGTTCACGTGCCGCTTTTACATAAGGAGGTACATCTTTTCTTACCAAGGAGCCACCTGCTACAAAAGCATGGTCGCCAATGGTAGAAAACTGATGCACAGCAACCAATCCCGCGAGGATAACATAATCACCGATGGTGATGTGCCCTGCTAAAGTACTGTTGTTGGAAAAGATACAGTTATCCCCAACAAAACAATCGTGAGCAATATGGCAATAAGCCATAATGAGGCAGTTGTCTCCAATTTTAGTGAGTTGTCTGTCAGAAGTACCGCGATTGATGGTAACGCACTCTCTGATGGTGGTGTTGTCACCAATGACAGCTAAGGTGTCTTCACCTTTAAATTTTAAGTCTTGCGGTACAGCGGCAATCACTGAGCCTGGAAAAATACTACAGTTTTTACCAATTCTAGCACCCTCCATGATGGTTACATTTGAGCCTATCCAAGTACCTTCGCCTATTTCAACATTTTTATCAATGGAAGTAAAAGGTTCAATTACAACATTTTTAGCGACTTTGGCTTCCGGAGAAATATAGGCAAGAGGTTGTTTCATTCTATTATTTACGTTTAATAATTTGGGCCATAAGTTCGCCCTCGGTTGTCAGTTTTCCATTAGCATATATTGCACCTCTCATATGACAAATACCTCTTCTAATAGGTGAAATTAATTCTAGATTAAAGATTAATGTGTCTCCAGGCTTTACAGGTCTTTTGAATTTTACATTGTCCATTTTCATGAAGTAGGTAATATAATTATCTGGATCTGGCACCGTGTTAAGAAGTAAAACCCCACCTGCTTGAGCCATGGCTTCAATTTGTAAAACTCCAGGCATAACTGGAGCACCAGGGAAGTGGCCGACAAAAAACGGTTCATTCATGGTTACATTTTTCAGCCCTATAACGTGATTTTCAGATAGCTCAAATATTTTATCAACCAATAAAAATGGTGGACGATGTGGGAGCATTTTGATGATGTCATTAACATCCATCAATGGCTCTGCGTTGATGTCAATTTTCGGGGCATTTTGGCGTCTTTCCTGTTTAATAATCTGAGATAATTTTCTAGTGAATGCTGCGTTGACCTTATGTCCGGGTTTATGCGCAAAGACTTTACCTCGAATTGGCATTCCAGCAAGCGCTATATCTCCAATGACGTCTAAAAGCTTATGTCGAGCTGCTTCGTTGGAGAAATGAAGACTCAAATTATCCAAAATACCATTGGATTTTACAGCTATATTGTCTTTTCCAAAGGCTTTTTTAAGCCGTTCCATAGTTTTTTCTGACAAGGGTTTATCAACATAAACTATTGCATTATTGAGGTCTCCTCCTCTGATTAGGCCATTTTCCAATAGCGTTTCCAATTCATGTAAAAAACTAAAAGTTCTTGAGGGAGCAATGGTTTCTTTAAAGTCACTAATTTTATCAAGCGATGCATTCTGAGTTCCCAAAACTTTGGTTTGGAAATCAACCATTGTAGTAATTTGATATTTGTCAGCTGGAATTAGCGTAATTTCACTTCCAGTTTCCTCGTCTTTGTATGATATAAGTTCTGTTACAATATACTCATCTCTTAATTCGTCTTGTTCAATTACGCCTGCAAACTCAATAGCCTCTACAAAATATTTAGAGGAGCCATCCATGATAGGGGGTTCTGGTGCGTCTAGGGTGATGTAACAATTATCTACACCCATTCCAACCAAGGCTGCTAAGACATGTTCAGACGTTTGAATACTTACACCATCCTTAAGAAGATTGGTACCTCTATCGGTATTATTTACATGTTGAATATCGGCGGGTATTTCAGTTTGGGGGTTGAGATCTGTTCTAACGAAAACATAGCCAGTATTAACTGGTGCAGGTTTGAAAGCAAGGTTCACTTCTTTGCCAGTATGCAACCCTACCCCCTTTAAATCAACTTTATCTGCTAAAGTTTTTTGAAGGGATTTTTTTTTTGTCATAGGTTAAGCTTTTTGAGGATACTATTAATCTCCCTACCTAAGTTGGGAAGGTTTTTGAAATAAACGTAGGATTTGTTATAATCATTATATGAAAAAGCAGGAGTACCTTGAATTTTCATATCATCTTTTATGCTAGTATTGACTCCTGACTGGCCTTGAATTTTGACATTATCTCCAATGGTGATATGTCCAATAATACCGACTTGACCGCCAATAACACAGTTTTTTCCAATTTTAGAAGAACCTGCTACACCCGTTTGCGCAGCAATAACAGTATTCTCACCTATTTCTACATTATGTGCGATTTGGATTTGATTGTCCAGCTTTACGCCATTGGCAATGGATGTGACTCCCAGCGTTGCTCGGTCAATGGTAGAATTAGCTCCTATTTCAACATCATCACCAATAACCACAATACCTGTTTGAGGAATTTTCTTGTAGCCACCGCCATCTTGTGGTGCAAAACCAAAACCATCAGAACCAATAACTGTTCCCGAATGTATAATACAATTTGTTCCTATGATGGTGTCATCCAATATTTTAGCCCCAGCAAATATGATAGTTCCTTCACCAATGGTTACATTTGATCCGAGGTGACATTGATCGAAAATCTTAACCTTATCACCCATTTCAGTTCCCTCTCCTACACAAGTAAAATGCCCGACAAAACAGTCATTTCCCATTTTGACAGAGGGGTCGATAATTGCCTTTTCAGATATACCTGTCTTACTGGTTTTGACCTTGTTGTAATAGTCCAAAAGAAGGGTAAATGAATCATATGCATTGGGCACTCGTACTAGTGTTGTAGATAAATCATTCTCTGCAACAAAGTCATCATTGACAATTGTAATGGATGCTTGAGTCTTATATATATATTGTTTGTACTTTGGATTTGCGAGAAAAGTCAAAGAACCCTTCTGAGCTTCTTCAATTTTTGACAATTGAAAAACTTCAACATTTGGATCGCCATCAACGGTACCCTCGAGTTGTGCCGCAATTTGTTGGGCTGTAAACTTCATTGATGCAAAAATATAAAAAATTAAATTAGATGCCTTTGTCTAGGAAAACATAAATAATGCTTCTGTTGAATTTGCGATAATTCATCGGAGTTAAAAAAAGCATCGACCTCTTGCAAACTCACGAGTTTTTGTTTTTTGGTTTTAATAAAAATTTGCTTGTCTTGAGGCACAAAAGTTTGGTTGGAAATGATTCCAGAAAACACAAAATAACGATAATCCACTTCAGCTATACCATAGTTTTTTAATCGTTCGTGCTTGGATTTAATATAATCCTGATCAAAGGGAGTGTTTTGAATTTTTATATTCAACAAGTCTCTGTTTATTAGCATATTAGAGCATTTACTTAAAACTATATCTTCATTATATTGCCATGATTTTAGTCCCTGAATAATGTCAGCGTCATCAAGTTTTAGGAACTCTTGAATACTCTCTGTTGATAATTGAATATCGTCTATATTCTTAGACAAAAAATAAACCAAAGGTGTTGAGGCTTCGATGGAATGGTTTTGTTGAAAACAATAACGTAATCTTTCTAATATTCGTGTCAATAAAAACTCAGCTGATAGGCTGGTTTTATGTAAATATACTTGCCAATACATAAGTCTTCTTGCCATCAAAAACTTCTCGATAGAATAGATGCTTTTTTCTTCAAAGGCCAACTGATCATCGACTACAGTCATCATTTCAATGATCCTTTTATTATTGATGTTTCCCTCAGTAGCACCAGAGTAAAAGCTATCTCTTTTGAGGTAGTCCATACGGTCGAGATCAATTTGACCTACAATCAGTTGATGCATGAATTTTCTTCCATAACTGTTTGTAAATATTGCTATGGCTAAATCCAGCGCCCCATTAAACTCCTGATTGAGCTGTTTCATTACATAAAGTGAAATCTCCTCATGGAGGATTTTGCCAGCTAATGCTGCTTCTGTACTATGGGAAAAAGGACCGTGACCGATGTCGTGAAGTAAAATAGCCAACTGCATGGCTTCCGCTTCATCATCATTGATAAGAACGTGTTTTTTTCGCAAAACGTCAATAACTTGATCCATTAGGTGCATTGCACCTATGGCGTGTTCAAACCGCTTGTGGTGAGCACCTGGATAAACATAATAGGATAATCCCATTTGAGATATTCGACGCAAGCGCTGAAACCATGGATGTGCAATTACCTTTAAAATTAATGGAAAACGGATGCCAATAAATCCGTAAATTGGATCGTTTAAATGGGTTACCTTTTTGTTTTTCAAAATAGTTAATCTAAAAAACAAAGATATATAATATGTCTTCAATAAAAATCCTTTGGGTTGATGACGAAATTGATCTGCTTAAACCTCACTTCTTATTTTTAGAACAAAGGGGTTATCAAATGGTGCCTTGTAATAATGGACAGGATGCATTATCGTTAATCCAATCAACCCTTTTTGATGTCGTCCTATTGGATGAGAATATGCCAGGTTTGAATGGCTTAGAAACCCTTGACGAAATCAAGTCAATGTATCCCAACCTTCCCGTGATTATGATTACCAAAAATGAAGAGGAACAAATCATGGAAGAAGCCATAGGCGCTAAGATTTCAGACTATTTAATCAAACCTGTCAACCCCAATCAGATTTTACTCGCCCTCAAAAAATTGTTTCAGCATAAAAATTTGATTCAAGAAAAGACAATCAATAACTATCAACAGGAATTTAGGAAAATTTCACTGGAATTAAACGAGTTGACAACCGATGAGCAGTGGGCGAATTTTTATGTCAAAATGGTTTATTGGGAAATTGAACTAGAAAGTCTTGAAGACCTTAGTATGTTGGAGATTTTCCAAGATCAAATGAAAGAGGCAAATCGACTTTTTGCTAAGTTCATTTCAGAAAACTACTTGGATTGGGTTCAAAACAACAAAGGTCCACTACTGTCAAATCGTATTCTAAAGGAAAAGTTATTTCCGTCATTAAAATCGGGAACAAAACAGACCACCTTGTTATTGGTTATAGATAATTTGAGATATGACCAGTGGAAAATTATTTCCCCCATCGTCCAAAACTATTATCAAATTAAAGAGGAACTCCCCTACTACAGCATTCTCCCGACTGCAACGCATTATGCTAGAAATGCAATTTTCTCAGGATTAATGCCCGCTGCGATGGAAGAACAACATCCAGACTTATGGGTGACTGAGCATGAAGAGGGCGGAAAAAATTTAAATGAAGAAAGGTTTCTAGCGGCGCAACTAAAAAGAAATAAGCTTGACATAAAATTCAATTATTCTAAAATTACCAATCTCAAAGCGGGTCGAGATTTGGTTTCTCAAATTCAAAACTATCAAAATGATGACCTCTTTGTTGTGGTTTACAATTTCGTAGATATGATTTCTCATGCCAAAACAGATATGGAAATCATTAAAGAATTGGCTTCTGATAATAAGGCGTTTAGGTCCCTAACCCTATCGTGGTTTAAAAACTCCCCTCTCTTGGAGGTAATACAAAAAGCGGCTGCACTGGGGTATAATTTGGTGATAACAACAGACCACGGTACTGTAAATGTAGATCAGCCAGTGGAGATCATTGGGACAAGGGAAACCAGTATGAACTTGAGGTATAAAACTGGACAAAGCATGTCTTACAATCCCAAAGATGTGTTGGAAATACTTGACCCTGCTAAATTAAAACTACCTACTCCCCACCTAAATAGTAAGTTTATTTTTGCAAAAGAACAAGGTTACTTTGTTTATCAAAACAATTTTAATCACTTCGCCAATCACTTCCGAAACACCTATCAGCACGGTGGAATATCTATGGATGAAATGATTATCCCTTTTATTGCAATGCGTCCCCGATAGTATTAAATTTGCACCATGTTTTTTAAATACAATTTGGATCAAATCGGGGCTGCTGCTGATTTTTTGGATAAAAACATCAACAATTCCATTATTTGTTTTAACGGCCCAATGGGCGTTGGGAAAACTACTTTGATTTCGGCTCTGTGCAAAAAATGGCAAATTAAAGATGTCGTTTCTAGCCCTACTTTTTCAATAGTCAACCAATATGAAAGTGAATGTAAAGGCTCGTTTTTTCATTTTGATTTTTACCGTTTAAACAGTATTGAAGAGGCTTTGGATATTGGTGTCGAAGAGTATTTAGATGCTGGGAATATTTGCCTTATCGAATGGGGAGAACGAATAGAAGGTTTACTTCCAGAATACTTTAATACCATTGAAATAACAATTGTGGAAAATGATTTCCGAAGCTTAAAAATCGTTTAAAAATGAAATTACTCTACCGCATTGGTTTTTATTTAGTTGGCTTTTCTGTGGGTCTTATTTTACTTGCCGTAATTTTAAAAGGAAAAAAAACAAGTTGTAATTACGGTCCTAATGACCGTGTGATCAGTAATCTTTCCAGAAAAAGCTGGAGCTCAGAGGTAGTCAATCATGCGAGCTTTGACGCTATCTCATTCCATAAGTTTCTTGAAAAAGCAAGCGTAGATTTTAGTAAGAGCGACACCCAAAAAGATAGTTGTAGGGTTTATTTTCTCAATGGATATTGGAATGATCAAGCCATTTCATTGGAGGTGGAAAATTGTGAAAAAGAGGTAAAACTGATTCGTTTAAACCTTAAAAATGATTAGTCAATCTAAAGTTATACTTTTGCAAAGATGAATAGGGATTTAAATACCATATTAGGGGCAGACTATAAAGTTTCCTTTTCAGATAAAGGCTATGCGGAATTAAATCAGGTATTACAAAACCAGTATTCCGCTATTTTTCTTTTGGTAGATACCAATACGAAAAAATATTGCTTACCCTATCTTAAAGAGCAAATTGATTTACTGAATAATAAGCCCGTAATCACCATCCAAGCTGGCGAGGTAAACAAACACCTAGAAAGCTGCCAAGAGGTTTGGCAACAATTGTCCGATTTGGGTGCCGATCGCAAAAGTCTATTGATTAATTTAGGGGGTGGCGTGGTGACTGATCTTGGTGGTTTTGTCGCTGCTGCTTTTAAAAGGGGAATCGATTTTGTAAATATTCCCACTACCCTACTTTCGATGGTTGATGCCTCAGTAGGTGGAAAAACCGGTGTTGATTTGGGTGGTTTAAAAAATCAAATCGGAATTATAACCAATCCAAAATTGGTCGTTGTAGATGCCCATTACCTCAAAACACTTCCTGACAATGAGTACCGAAGCGGATATTCCGAAATGTTAAAGCATGGTATTATTCGCGATGCGAATTATTTTAAAACCCTAGCTGAATACAAGTCACTTGAGGAAAATGATATTACTCCTCACATTCACCATTCTGTCAATATTAAAAATGATGTGGTTACCGAAGACCCCTACGAAAATGAATTGCGTAAAATCCTCAATTTTGGTCACACGCTAGGACACGCGATTGAATCTTATTTCCTCACCACAGCGGGGAAGCAAACATTACTCCACGGGGAGGCTATTGCAATTGGGATGATCACTGAAGCTTTTCTCTCTACAAAACTGACGGGGCTAAGCATGGAAGCTGCCATGAAAATAAAGACTGTTTTTTTAAATATTTTCCCTAAAATTCAATTTGAAGAGAAAGATATTACTGCCATATTAGCTTTGTTAAAATACGATAAGAAAAACAGCCACGGCAAAGTGAAATTTGTTCTGCTTGAGGCAATCGGCAAACCTGCTATTGACATAGAAATAGCGGAAGATAATTTTGTAGCAGCTTTTGATTTTTATCAGGCGAATTAGGCCGAGTTTCTACTTGCGTTGATGTTACCAAACAAGGATCGGGTTACCATTTTTTCGTATAACTCCTTGGTCGATTCATCCATGCTTTCTAAATCTTTGGAATTCAGAATAGTCATCAGTGCATATTGCTGGATGGTCAGTAATGGTTGAACGATTTCTTCTCTAATTTTAATCGATGCTTTTCCAGCGGGTTCATTCTCCATCAATTCCTCGAAACCAGTGAGTTTTAAAATCATTTCCTTGGTTAAGCTGTACTCTTGGTGAATAAGGTTCCAGAAGTCTCCAAAGCGTTTGTCATTTTGCATGTATGCTGTCAAACCAAAGAAAGACTTTGTTAAGCTCATCATGCTGTTGGCAATAAGTGTTCTAAAAAATGAAGATTGCTGATAGAGTTGGATGACTTTATCGAACTGTCCATTTTGGTCGAAGCTTTTGAGTGCGGTTCCAACGCCATAGAACCCAGGTACATTTTGTTTGGATTGACTCCAACTTCCAACGAAAGGAATGGCCCTGAGGTCAGAGAAATCAAGTTTTTTGGAACTCCCTCTTTTAGAAGGGCGACTACCGATGTTGGCTTTGGCGTAGTATTTCAGCGTAGTCATCTCCTCCAAATAAGGCAAAAACTCAGGATGTGCTTTAAATTGTTGGTAAGTCTCATGACTTTCTGATGCCAGTTGATCCATGGTCTGACGGTCTTCATCGGAGAGCACGTTACGTTCTGAATTAAACACTTGATTGTGTATTCCCGAACTCAATAGCTGCTCGAGATTGTATTGACAGGAGTCATTGGTTCCAAAATTAGAACTAATTGTTTGCCCTTGTATGGTCAATTGTATATCATCCGCTTGAATTTTCTTGCCCATTGAGGCATAAAATTCGTGGGTATTTCCTCCGCCACGAGCTGGTGGTCCTCCTCTACCGTCAAAAAAGGCAATATTGATTCCGTATTTTTTTGATAAACCTGTAAGGTCCTCTTTGGCTTTGTATATACTCCAGTTGGCCATAAAATAACCGCCATCCTTAGTTCCATCAGAAAAGCCTAGCATGACAGTTTGTTTATCTCCTCTTGAAATGAGATGGTTTCGGTAATCCTCATTGCTGTATAGCGTCTCCATGATTTTTTCACATACTGCAAGATCAGGAATGGTTTCAAAAAGTGGAATGATGTCCACAGAGGGCTTATCCCAATCACAAATTCTGTGTAAAGCAAAAAGTTCAAGAATATTGTCAATGGTTTGGCAATTGCTTATAATGTAACGATTACAACCTCTCTCACCATTACGCTGCTGAATTTGACGCATTGCTCGGATGCTTCCAAGTGTTTCTTTGGTGATGGTCGATTCAAAGATATCCGCTGGTACATCTCCTTTAATTGAAGTCAATACCACGTGTCTTTCTGTGCCAACAAGAGAATTGAAGTCTTCCGGTAGTCCCTTGACATAGTCGTGGATTTTGGGATAAGAAAATATTTCATCGAATACTTGTTTGTGCACCCTAGAATCTTGACGAATGTCTAGGCTAGCAAAGTGAAACCCGAAAATTTTGACTTTGTGTTTCAAGTCCAATATCAATGACTCATACAACCCATCACTTTGATTTTTGATGATTTCGTGAATATCATTTAGGGCATTTTCAAAATAAGCAATGTTAAAGTATTCTGGTTTATTTTTTGAAAAAAGAGAGGCATATAGATCATTTTCAAGGGCATCGAGCTTTTCTTCTAATCCATCAAATGTGAGGCTGCGCTTCATTTTTCTCACCTCCCTAAAATAGTTTCTTAAAATGGAAAATTTAAGACTTTCAGCTGTTTTAAGTGTAATTTCAGGGGTTACATAAGGGTTGCCATCTCTGTCACCACCAGGCCAAAACCCAAAATCAAAGATTGAATTATCCAGCTCTTTCTTGTCGAATATATTTCTTTTGATGTAAGTGTATATGGTACTTGCACTGTGATAAAAGACATTTTCAAGGTACCAAATCAAACTAATCGCCTCATCATAAGGCGTTGGCTTTGATTTTTTGTAAAACTTTGTTTTACCCAGTTGGGTCAAAAGCATTTTTACATCCTCCAATTCGCCTGCATCCATTGCCTTGGCGAGGTCATTGATAATCCCAAGCACACTACCGGGATAAAACTGTGTGGGGTGAGCGGTTAAAACAATTCTTACTTTAAATCGATTGAGGTAATCTTTTAATTCATCTAGTTTTTGGTTGTCAGTGGCATCTTCTTTAATGTTACGGATCGTACCCCTGCCATGCATGTTGTTGACATAACCAAAGGCGGCGTCTTCTATGGCATCAAATAATACTACTTGTCGCTCGATATATTGGATAAACCTAAACAGCAGATCGGTTTGTGCTATTTCATCGTATTCGGGTAAATACCTGCTGAAAAAGCTGGTGGTGATCTCTTTGGGATCTAATGCCTGCTCATACCCATTTTTGCAATGATCGGCAAATAGGGGGATCAAAACAGAGGTATTGCGAATGGTGTCGAAAGGAAGGGTTAAAAATAGGCTGTTATATATTTGAAATTTTGAGAGAACACTCTCGTTAAATCTTTCAATTTTAGGTTTTCGAGCCATTATATGTTTAGTGGTCTAAGGGTTTATAATTCGTTGAAAATTCTGTGCATTAGTCTCTTTTTGTCATTGATACTTTCCTCCAACGAAATCATGGTTTCAGTTCTCGAAACGCCATCAATATCGTCAATCATAAATATGATATCTTTTGCGTGCTTAGTGTCATGAGCCCTAACTTTACAAAAGATATTAAATTTACCTGTGGTGATGTGAGCAACCGTTACAAATGGTATTTCTCTGATGTCCTCAATGACCTGATTGATCTTTTTGGTGTTTTCTAGAAAAATTCCAATGTAAGCGATAAATGAGTAACCCAACTTAACGTAGTCTAAATTCAGTGAGGAGCCCTTAATAATCCCAGCCTCTTCCATTTTTTTTACCCTAACGTGGACTGTCCCAGCGGAAATGAAAAGACGTTTAGAAATATCCGTAAATGGAACACGCGTATTGTCGATAAGTATATCAAGTATTTGGTGATCAACTTCGTCTAATTTTACCTTATTCATTATATTATTTGTTTTGGTCCAAAGTAAAACAAAATTTAATAATATTTAAAGAAAAAACGTATTTACTGCTTATAATTTATAAAAAACAGGGTTTTTAAAAGATTTCAATAGTCTTTTCTACTTCAAAGTCGATTAAAGTATTGATTTTCAATTCCGTTATGGATAATTTTTGATGCCCAATCAGATCCAATTTTTTGCCATAGGCAACACACTTGGGTTGAAATAAAATTTTATTATCAATTAAAACCTCTTGATGTTGAACCGCTAACAATTGATCGTTGTAAATTTTGTCGCCCTCCTTGATGGTTACCCCTTCAATAATGACATCTACATAGTCTTTACTATTTTCAGGAATGTTCTGATATTGTTGGACAGAAAAATGAAAATAATTTTCCTCAGCAATTGAATTTAATGCAATTATAATCGCGTTTCGGATAAACTTTAGGGTTTTATCTCGATCGTAGTCCTCAGGGTAATGCCCAGCCTCAAACAAAATGGTTGGAACATCCAATGAGGTAAATAAATCTCCGACACAATTGATGTTAAAGGTATCATCATAGCGTCCAATATGACCTGGAATATCTTGCTGTAAGCTATCGTTAATGGCTGCAATGAGTTGCATTGCTTTTAATCGAGCAGCAGTAATCACTTTGGAGTCATCTGCAGCAGGAGATAAAAAAGATAAAGTGGCGGGTTTGCCATTTTTTCCAGCCGCAAAAATTGTGCGCTGCCCGTGTAAATTAAAACAAAAATGAGGTTGAAACTGGTCGAAAACATTCTTTAACGCCAAACTTTCAGGCTGAGTTAGCGCAACAGCATCTCTATTAATGTCAACAGCATTAGCATTGTAGCGGGTGTATGCCTTTGCACCATCAGGATTAAGTTGTGGAATGATGTATAAAGAAAGTTGATTTAGGATTTCTGAGTGTTTACCTGCTTTAAAATCACCCAATAAACCCATGATCGCACGTGTGGTAGTTGATTCATTACCGTGCATCTGTGACCATAAAAGCACTTTGGTTTTCCCTTGACCAAGTTTAAGCCCATAAATCGGTAAACCATTTACGGATTTACCAATAGTAATTAAAGGCATGGCATCTCCCAATTCGTTCAATAAAGCATTGACGGTGTCCGGTGGCAAGTATCTATTGGTTGAAGTCAAGTGAATTTTTATACAAATGTAAACAAGTCCTAGTTAACATTTCTAAACAAGATAAATTCACATTTATATACATAAACCACTATCAAACGGCTCTTTTTGTAAACAATTGTAA
>CAJWGK010000024.1 GCA_913030895.1 uncultured Flavobacteriaceae bacterium
AGTATGGTTTATTAAGTATGTGGCTCTTTATTTAAGAGCTCAGTATCCTCCCGTCATTAAACGACATTCAAATATTTTACAGCAGGTTTTATCTCAAAAAAATAGCCATCGTGATTCGTTTTAGGTGGATTTTTATTAATTTTAAAAGGTATTTAATGACGAAGATTTATGTTTGGATTGAACGATATTCAGTATTTGTATGAGTTTTTATTTTGGTTTGTTACCTTTTTTATTCTCAAGAAAGTTTGGCACAAGCCTGAAGTTCGACTAATTTATGGCTACAGTGTAGCGCTTTTTAATCTGCTCGCGGTTTTTTTCTTTTCATTATCCTCAATAAAAGGTGAAATGAATGGACTCGACGGATTCGCTTTCGGGTTTTTACACACTATGGTAGCAGTAGTGATGGTTACACTTGTTCAAATGAGCAAAAAACTCGAAAAATAGATTACAAAACCACTTATTACCTTTTAAAAATTGAAAACTAAAGCCATGAAAAAACAATTGTTTGTTCTGTTATTACTTACATCTTTTTTTTCTTATTCGCAAGAATGGATAATCATTGATATTTTGGAGCAATCGAAAAAGCAGCTCGTATATAAAGTTGATGACGGGGAAGAGGTGATCAAAAAAACAGTCAAGAACCCATCAATTGTAAAATTAATTAAGCAATATCAAAGTGAGGGATTTGAACTTAAAACGGTGACACAGGGGGTAGAGTTAGACCTCAATGGAAACCTCCCCTTGATGAATAGTTCAGCTAACAATTTTGGTGTTACCAACCTAATGCTCTCTAACAATAATAGGGTAATGCTTTGGTTTGAAAAAAAAAGAAATAACCTCTAATCAGCATTAGGATGCGAGGATTTTAAACTTCAAGACTCTTGATTCGTGGATGGTTTATCAAATTTATTCGACAACTGAACCAAAAACCAGATGAGTAAATTTTTGTGAAGTAAATTCATAGGTGTTCCTTGTTTGCTTCATTAAAATTCCAATTACTTTTTCGTTGGGGTCGGCAAAATATTGCGTATTGAAATATCCACCTCCACGAATAGATCCTTCACTTCCACTGATCCCTATAAAGAGATCTTTTTCTCTTATAATCCTTGAAATTAGTCCATGTCCGGAACCTTTGTGCTTGTTGGAAGTAACAAAGTCCATCTGATCTAATTGCAATAGTTTATTGGTCATTTTCCCTATAATTTGTTTGCCATTGTACCTGCCATCGTTTAGGAAAATCGATAAGAATTTAAAATAATCTTCGGCTGTACTGGAAAGCCCTGCTCCCCCCGAAAAGAATTTTTTTGCACCCGCTATGGGGTAGTTTATATTGTAATAGACTGCCTGATAGGGAGTCCATTTTTCATCTTCTCTGACCAGTACTTTCACCAGTCTTGAGGCTTTTTCCTCTGGGAGATAAAAATAAGTGTCGTTCATTTCAAGCGGGGTGAAAATTTCATCTTTGAAAAATTGATCTAGCGTTTTACCAGAAACAATCTCTATCAAATAACCTAAAACATCTATACTATTAGAGTAGTTATACCTTATCCCAGGCTGTAACTCAAGCGGAAGTTTTGCAATCCTTCTTATGGTTTCACCAATTGTGATGTCTTCATCGGAGAATGCGATGCAACTGTTCTTCATGAATTTTTGTTTTTCTTTATGAATTATGGCTCTCATTGGAGGAGATCCAATGATATCATATCCAATACCTGAGGTGTGGGTTAATAAATTGCGAATCGTAATTTTCTTATTTACTGGTTTGGTGACAAAGGTGGAGTCTGCTTTATTAAATTTATCTAAAACTTCTACTCCTTTAAACTCCCTTATGTAGTTCGCTATTGGGTAGTCAAGGCTGGGGATTAATCCTCTTTCCCATAGCATCACTACTCCCAGAGAGGTAATTGCTTTGGTCATTGAGGCAATTCTAAAGATATCATCTGTTTGGAATTTAGCGCCTGTTTCGGGGTCTTTTATTCCAAAGGCTTTTTTGTAGATGATTTTATTATCTTTAGCGATTAAGGCAACTGCCCCTGGGATTTTATTTTTTTTAATGGCCTCTTCTATCATTTTATCCACCAAAGACATTCGCTCGGGATCAAGCCTGCTTTTACCTGATGGGGATTGGGTTTGGCAACCTATTGCTATTAAACTAATTAAAAGACAGATTAAAAATGACTTTTTCATAAGATGGTTTTTCGTTCTAAATGTAAGCAATCCCTATAATTGTCTGAATAATTGTTTTTTAATTGATAGCAGGTTAATTTTATCACAAATTCAATGATAAGCTGATTAGATGCTGTAGAACACCCGATAATCTAAATGGCTGAATGGGTTTGATGGATTTGGGAATAGATTTTATCAATACTGATGACCCTGTCGGGTTGTCAAAATATTTAAAGAGAAATTAGTGATGAAGGATGTAATTATAATTGGCGCAGGTCCCATCGGACTGGCTTGTGGCATTGAGGCTAAAAAGAGAAAGCTCGATTATTTGATTTTTGATAAAGGTTGTTTGGTGAATTCACTGTTTAACTACCCGATGAATATGACTTTTTTTTCAACTTCAGATAAACTGGAAATAGGGGAAGTTCCTTTTATTTCCCATAATCCAAAACCCACAAGGGCGGAGGCATTAGAATATTATAGGCGGGTTGCTTCTCACTGGGAATTATCACTTAAACTGTACGAGGAAATAAAGACAATTAAAAAAATCGACGGTGGTTTTGATTTAAAAACCTCCAAAGGGCAATACAAAGCTAAAAAAATAGTTTTGTCAACTGGTTTTTACGATTTCCCTTATTTGCTAGATGTACAGGGGGAGGATCTGGATAAAGTATTACATTATTACAAGGAACCTCATCCGTTTTTTGGGATGAATGTTGCGGTCGTTGGAGCAGCAAACTCTGCTGTAGATGTTGCTTTGGAGGTATACCGCAAAGGTGCCAAGAGTGTTACCATGATTATTAGAGAAAGTGAAATAGGAAAAAATGTTAAATACTGGTCAAGGCCAGATATAAATAATAGAATTGAGGAGGGGAGTATAAAGGCTTATTTTAACACAGAGATTGAAAAAATAACTTTAGATAAAGTAAGGTTTCAAACAGCAGAGAAAACGCTCACTATCGAAAATGATTTTGTCCTTGCCATGACAGGTTACAAACCTAATTTTGAATTACTAGAATCTCTCGGAGTCGAATTTGAAAAAGACGAATACAAAACGCCAGTTTACGATCCATCTAGTATGCAGTCAAATCAAACGAGTGTTTATCTTGCTGGGGTGGTCTGTGGGGGACTCAAAACCAACAAATGGTTTATTGAAAACTCGAGGGATCACGCTCAAGTGATTATGAATCATATTCAAAAAACGCTATAAAAAAAGCCTCTCTTGGCAAAGAGAGGCTTTTTAAGATTTTGATATTTATCTCTCGAATAAAACTAATTGCATGTTTTCGCGTCTGACAAGCGATAACATTTTTTGCATCTTTTTTCCTCTTTCCTTTTGAGCTGCACTAGGCTCTCTGGTATTGATATATCTTTTATAAGAATCCTCGGGAGAATCATAAAAACTTGCTGCGATATAGTCAGCTTCGTCATTGATTTTAGATACAATTTTATGGAGTCCCCATCCTTTTAAATACTTGCTCTTTTGCTTGGATTCGACCGTGCTTAGCGCCATTTTTTCGTAGTCGTAGGAGCTTGTCCAATCCACATCATAAAAGTTTAGTGTAAGGTGTTTTGGTGGGGGAGTTCCCTCAGCAGGAACAAAACCTCCTTTAAATACAGTCTGAATAAATTGGGTTTTTACAATCATTTTACTTCTAGACTCCCACACTTTACTCATTTCTGACTTAGAAAACATGTTATTATCCGTTGGTGTCAAGGGTTTATCGATTTCTTGGAGGTGGGCAAAACAAAAGGTAACGTACTTGTCAGAATTTGAAAATGGATCTTGAACACGCCACATATCCCATCCAAGTTTTTCGCCTGCATCTATTGAAGCCTTGTGCATTTTGGAATAGTATTTTCTTTCTTGTTGAATAAATTCTTGTTGGAACTCTTTCTTCACAGTAAAATAATGGAGCCCAACATAAAATTCTTCCTGAGCGAATAAGCCTATACAAAACAGGCTAAATAAAAGTGTTAGTAATTTTTTCATTTTAAAATATTTATGGTTAATAAAATTATATAAATATAGTAAATCTGATAACTCCTAAAAATTTAATTCAGACGAGAATATAAACTTTTAGGATCTCATTGAATTATAATAACGAAAACTTAGAGCTTGGTAACAATCTGTTTGCGTTAAAACTTATAATCTAAATTTAGCCCTCTAAGGGTTCAAAGGCATACATCTCGTTAGTTTTGATGTTCATTTTCTCAGTTAATTCAACCAAGAAATCTGAACTCATGAGTTTTTGCATACCCGCCATATCAACGTCATAGAGCATAACGATACAATTTTGGTCATCTATTTTCCCTACACTTGTTCTTGACTCATCGCAAACCTCAGCTCTTTCTGCGTGATTATCAAATGCTGATTTCCATTCATCGTAATTATTAAAAGATACTTTTAAGACTAAATTCATTTTAAATATTTAATAGTTAGTAAAGTAAAATTAAAGTATTAAGGCCTAATGATAAACTTTAAACACCAACTTTTCTGTATTGGTATTCGAAAACTGTAATTACATAGTGTAGGGTGTTTAAACAGCGTATTGGTCGGGTTTAAATTGAATTGAGTAAATTGATTTTGAAAAAAACAGACCAATTTTTGTCTTTTTGAAAAAAGCGATATATTGGTTCCTATCTTACTGATCAAGGAAACAAACTAACAATTAAAAAAGTGATATGGGTAATCAAAACAGACGGGATTTTATAATTAAATCTGCCCTTGGGGGATTGGGTTTAGCCAGTGCTTCTTCAATGGGAATGAGTGCTCAAAGCTATAATAATATTATTGGATCAAATGACCGCTTGCATGTGGCTATTGCTGGGTTAGGAAGAAGACTAGGGGCCTATTTTTCACCTATCGCCGACAAAAAAAGTAATGTCAAGTTGCGTTATCTCTGTGATGCAAAACAGAGTCAAATGAGCAGAGCAGCAGAAAGGTTCAAAAAACATATTGACTACAACCCTCAGCTAGAACAGGATATATTTAAGGTATTGGATGATGACAAAGTAGATGTTTTGATTAACGCTATGCCAGATCACTGGCATACTCCGGGTGCGATTATGGCGATGAAGTCAGGTAAGCACGTTTATGTTGAGAAGCCTAGTAGTTGTTCTATGGAGGAGAATGAACTTTTGGTTGAAGCAACAAAAAAGTTTGGAAAGATTGTTCAAATGGGTAACCAGCAACGGTCATCAGTTCACACCCAAGAAATCATTAATAAAATTCACGAGGGTGCTATAGGTCATGCCTATAAAGCTATCGCATTCTACAGCAATGGCAGGGGTGAAGTACCAGTTCAAAAAAAGGCAGCGGTTCCAGAGGGATTGAATTGGAATTTATGGCAAGGTCCCGCAGTTCACAGAGAATATACCTCAGAGACTTGGGACTACAACTGGCACTGGTATGGTTGGAACTACGGAACAGCAGAAATGGGAAATAATGCGACCCATGAACTTGATATAGCCCGATGGGCATTGAATGTAAACTTGCCTCAGATGGTGGAGGTGGAATCTGATAAGAGACACTTTTTAGATGATGGCTGGGAAATGTATGATACCATGAAGGCCAGATTTACGTTTGAGGACAATAAACAAATTGAATGGGATGGTAAAAGTAGAAACGCTTATAATACTTATGGAGGTGGTCGCGGTGTAGTAATTTATGGAACTGAGGGCTCAGTGTTTGTAAACAGAGACTATTATAAGCTTTTTGACAGAGCAGGTCAGTTGATAGCAGAGGTCAAAAGTGGGGGTAAAGAAGGTGGCGTTGCCCTCGGTGGTGGCGGTGATATGTCTACGCTTCATGTAATGAACTTCTTCGATACCATTCGAGGAAAGACAGCTGCAAATGCTCCTATAGCTGATGCCAATATTTCGATGGCGATGGTTCATTATGCCAATGTTTCCTCTAGGATAAAGCAATCTTTTGAAGTTGATCACAATAAGGGTACAATGTTTAACAGAGATGCAATGGAACTTTGGGCGAAACCCTATGAGGAGTCTTGGAAAAGTAAGTTTTTGAATTTGTAATAATTTTCAAGAAAAGATGTTTTTGAAAAGCTACTCCCTTTTAGAATTTTTTAGCTGTATTTTGTTTTTTTTAGTGAATTATTAATCCAATAGAAATTTGGATAACAAGAGAAATACGGTTGTTAATTTGTGTTATATTTGCATAATTAATAGACTAACTGTTAATTAAAAGTGCAAAAGTTAAAAACTACCATTGAAACTAATAGTGGGCTACATTTAATCGGCTCATTTTCCTCTGAATTTGGTAAGTTAATTCCTTTTTCAAAGATTAAATGTGTTGAAAGGTTTGGATGTAATCAACTCGTTTTTGATTTGGAAGGGATTAAATCTCATCAGGAGTATTTAACTTGACGATATATTAGGAATGAAGATGATTTTGATAACCGACTGGTTTGAATTGAGATGATGTTATGAAAAATAAAATACTAACTAAAATAATGGCTTTTTTACTATCGGTGACTACACTTTTACAGTCATGTTCTTTAGTTTCTCACGACCTGATTTCGAGTTTAGAGATCAGTATTGATTTTGAAGGAGATTTGGATGGTGAAGAAAAAGAGGAGAAGGAGAGTAAAAACGAAAACAAAGAATATATTCACTATAATTTAAATAAGATTGCTACTTCTTCTCAAATTATTGCAAATAACTTTTCAGATTTAGAATGGTTTTTTTTAAATCAATTTAAAGAGATACCGTTTCCTCCTCCCAAAGCTTTCCCAAAAGCTTAAGACACTTGCCAGCATTGTATCATCAATAATACGCTGGTCAAAAATTATTTCAAAAAAATTATATAAAAAGGGATGATTATTCAGTCATCAAAAAATCATCAGTTATGAATAGGGTTAATTATTTACAAAACATAAAATCTGATATTCCGGCAAGTATCGTTGTCTTTTTTGTGGCAATACCACTTTGTCTTGGAATTGCGCTAGCCAGTGGCGCTCCTCTCTTCTCTGGTATAATAGCAGGAATCATCGGTGGGATTCTTGTAGGTTTAATCAGTGGTTCTCAAATTGGGGTTAGCGGACCTGCTGCAGGATTGGCAGCAATTGTATTATCAGCTATTGGTACACTTGGAAGTTTTGAAAACTTTTTAGTTGCTGTGGTACTCGGTGGTGCTATTCAATTGGCATTTGGTATTTTACGAGCGGGTGTAATCGGTCAATATTTTCCATCTTCAGTGATTAAGGGGATGCTTACAGGAATTGGTTTAATCATTATCTTAAAACAAATACCTCACTTTTTTGGTTATGATAATTCCACCGAGGGAGATTTGGGCTTCATTCAAACCGATGGAGAAACTACCTTTTCGGCACTTTCAAATACTTTTTCTCAAATTAGTTTAGGATCCACCACAATTGCCCTAGTCAGTTTAATTATTTTAATATTATGGGATAGTGTTTTAACCAAAAAAGCTAAAATTTTTCAATTGATCCAAGGACCCCTAGTCGCTGTGGTTTTTGGGATTATATATACTTTCACAACTGCAGGAAATGAAATCTGGGGTATTGCTCCAAAATTTTTGGTTAGTGTTCCTGAAAGCGCAGACATTTCATCACTTTTGGGGAATTTCACTTTTCCAAATTTTTCATCTATAACCGATATTAATGTTTGGGTTGTTGGATTTACAATTGCCTTGGTAGCAAGCCTAGAAACATTATTATGTGTCGAAGCGACGGATAAATTAGACCCTGAAAAAAGGGTTACACCAAAAAATAGGGAGTTGATCGCGCAGGGAATCGGAAATATGTTTTCAGGATTGATAGGCGGATTACCTGTTACTCAAGTTATTGTCCGAAGTTCGGCTAATATTCAATCAGGGGGGAAAACAAAAATTGCTGCGATACTGCATGGTATTTTACTCGTAATATCGATTGTTTCTATACCTCAACTGCTGAATAAAATCCCTTTGTCGGTATTGGCAGCTATTTTATTAATCGTAGGGTATAAATTGGCTAAGCCTACATTGTTTAAGTCAATGTATAAACTGGGGTGGAAACAATTTATTCCATTTCTAATCACGGTGGTTGGAATTATTTTTACAGACCTTCTATTGGGAATCTTTTTGGGATTAATTGTCGGAGTAGCCATTATTTTAAAGGAAAGTTATCGCAATTCTCATTCGTTGAATATTGAAGAAAATTCTGATGGGAGACATAATATTGTTCTGCAATTCGCCGAGGAGGTAACTTTCATAAACAAAGCACCCATTTCAAGGGAATTAGAAAGTTTACCATTGAATACAAATTTGAAGCTAGACGTTACCCGAACGAAATTTTTGGATAATGATATTATTGAGATTTTAAACGATTTTCTTGAAACCACTTCAGGTAAGAATATAAACTTTAAGGTGCTGACTAAGAAAGGGGAATTTGAAAACCCCAAGAACATGAGTCACATCTTTACGGATCGCAAAAAAAGTGCTTAGTATGTTTGGGGAGAGATTAAAATCAGCTTGTCGTTTACTTGTTGTTTTCGATAAACAAGGTGCTAAAAATAATCTTTTGATTAATGCAGTTAACTTAGCTAAGCTACTTAATGGAGCGATAGATATTCTTTATGTGATCAATCCAAATTCAATTGCTGACAGTGACAGCCAATTGAATGTCATAAGGAAGATGGAAGAGGAGAATTCAAAAGTTGACAAGAAGCTCAGGAAGCTTGTAAATGAAATTTTTGAGCAAGAAAGGATTCCCATTCTTTACAACATAGTGACAGGGAATTTTCAATTCAACGTTAAAGCTCATATTGAAAAAACAAAACCTGAGGTTGTCGTTTTGCAAAACAATAGCAACAAAACCTTCTTCTCTTCTAAAAAAAATTTTGTTCCAAGCTTTCTAAGTAAGTTTAAAGGGTTGGTCTTTCTTTCAGGAGCTACTCAACTTAAGAGACCTGAGAAGAGTTTGAAGTTAAGCTGTTTTGAATCTTTAACTAAGCTGGGAAATAATAAATTGTTTCTAAAACTTTTGGAAAATGTTTCAGCGGCTATTTATGTTTTTCGTGCTACTGATTCTAATGACCCAGGGTCTACAAATGATTTGAATAGGAAATTAGACAAAAAAACAACTGTTTATGAATTTGACATCAATCGAGAAACCACAGATTTTTCAAAATACTTATTTCTAAGTAATACTGATATTTTATGTGTATCTAATTCCATTGACGGTAAAAAAAGTATGCAATACGATAAATATAAAAATGTGATTCGTAAAAATAAATTACCATTGTTGATTTTTCAAAACTAGAAACAGATCTCATTCAATCGCTTTACACAGATGAGAAAAATAGACTTTTATTTAAAGATTATTTTAAGATTAGCCATTTTGATTTATGACGGTTCTGTGATAAAGAAAATACCTCTTCTTTAATATTGAGTAACGTTTTCACTATGAAAAAATTAATCTTTATTTGTTTTTGTTTGGTTGTCCCATTTTCTGGATTACATGGTCAATTCCGAAAAATAGACTTAAAGGAGGTGGAGGTTGCAGAAAAATCTATCCCAATTGTTACGATTTTAGGGAGAAAATACTCTTTTAGAAATAGGGATTACTTTGTTAAAAGGCTTTTAAAACAAGACTTTTGGAGCGAGGAATTTCATTTTATAATTGATTTAAGTGATTTCTACAGGGACAGTATCTATAGTTTTGAAATGAAAGGAAAAACCATGGTGAAGGTAGATGATGAAATTTTAGAAAAAGGACATCAATACGGATCTAATAAAGTAATAAATGAGTTGCTATCAACGATAAAAAAAGTCAATATTATTAGGATGGAATTGACAGCGGTAGAAATCAAGACAAAATAAAAATAGGGAGGTGATATGCTATGGAAATATCAAAGAAAATTTAAAGCAATTTTCTTAGCGCCATGAAATTCTTTTATCTACTTAACCAAAAATACCCCTTTCAAGATTTTGCCTCAAATTAATGTAATCTACCTCGGGATATTCTTTTTCAATTAAATTTTGAATTTCAATATATTTACTTTTTTGATTAAGGCTCATTTCATTTGAAAACTTAATCCAAATTGATTGAATAGTTAAAATATTTTCAAACTCCCTACTCCCTAATAGCTCTGGAATTGATTTTGGGAAATTAGTTTCTCTCATTTTAAAAGAATAATTTTCAAGTAATTCCCTGTATTTAGTTAGTTCAATAAGATTATAATTTTTAGAAAAGAATGGTAAAAAATATTGATGCAAATCTAATCTGTATTGCCTATCCTCTTCGATCATCAAAGACAGTAATTGGGGTAACGAAGCAATTTTATTTTTAATTAAATCGTTTTCGATTAATAATAATTTTCCAGAATTTATTATTTCATTTAAAACACCATTTTGTGGAACAAAAATCCAACCCGATAATGATATATAATTCATCAAGCTGTCAAGTGATTTTTCTGATTTCCACGTTCCATTTTTCCCCGTGTTATCAATAATGTACTGGTTTACATTGATTATTTTATTTTTCTCATCAATTACTGTTTTGAGAATCTCAATATTATTTGATATTTCATTGTGAAGTGATAAAAGAATCTTTTTTTCTTCTGCTTTTTCTTTCCTGTGTTCATTCCAATTATTAACCTGAAGAGCCACAAGTATTCCAATCACTACAAGTATTATTTCACCAATAGCATATCTTAAATATTTACTTGCCTCAAGGCTAACCAATTTTCTAAACCTAAAAAATCTCATTATTAAATTGATAAATTATAATAAATAATATAAACTATTCGGTAATTTGTATGTCATAAACATTGTGTTGAAAATGATATCCTGAATCAGCAGATAAAACCGAACCAAATCCAGTTCCCATAACATCATTTAAGTATTTAAATTTTTCACTTGATGTCCTAAATCGCCAATGCGTTTGAAATTTCAGTGATTCAAAGGTTTCAGTAACATAATTAAACACACCTGTCACTTTACAGTATATTTTATCGTTATCATTAGTGAGTAAAACCATATCGATATCTAAATCGGCATAAGTTTTACCATCTTCCATAAAGTAAAGCGGATAATCTCCTCCTACCGGAAGAACTTTTCCGTTAGTTATTCCATCGAAAACTCCTTTACTGTACGGTGCATATATTGTATTTAAGTTTAAATATTCCCCAACTGAAGATTGCCATTCTCCAACTGCTACTTTAATGGAGAAAAGTTTTTCTCCCTTAATTTTTTGACCAAATGAAACAAAAGGTAAAAACAGTAAAATAATAAGTAGTTTTTTCATTTTAAATAATTTACAGTTAATAGTTGCTAATGTATAAATTTATAAAATACCCAATTCGAGTTTTTGTTAATGTAAAAACCCTCCCAAGCGGAGGGTTTTGAGCTTTCGATAATTTGTAAAATATGAAATTTGATTTATTTGCTACTTCAATAAGGCTTTAAATTCATCTAAATCAAACTCATTACCATAGAATAAAGTACTCATTTTCATAATATCAGCGGCTATCATAACTGCTGTTTTAATTTCTTCCTCGCTTGCACCTAAACGCTTTAATTCAGCAATGTGATAAGGAATACAATATTTACATTTTGTTGAAGCTGAAACAGCAAGTCCTACTAAGTGAGCATTTTTTTCATCTATAGCGCCCTGGGAATAAAGTGGCATTTGGGCTTCCTCAAAATATTTGTCAGCACTTTTTAAAATTGATGTAGGATAGATGGAATTAAAAGGACTTTTAGCAAGAAGTTCTGATTTTTCAGTTTCAGTAATTGAACCTTGAGCTGATAATCCAATTGAAAAAAGAGAGATCAGTATTATTAAAGATTTTTTCATTTTAAATGATTTATAGTTAATGATTTCAAACATAAAGAATTTATGGAAAGAATAGCAGTAATACCTTACAAAATAACAACAGAAATAAAAGGGAAGCTACAAACATTAGTAAAAGGTGTCGTAGATACTTTTAAAATAAAAAAAATGAAAATAGACCAAAAACTTAAACTACTTCAAATAACTTCACAGTATATACTACCAAGACTAAAATCTGTCTATACAGAGCAAGTAAAAGAAGAAGATTCACTTCTGTTTGTGGATAAGCGCTACATAGGTGCCAAGAATTTGAGAAAGCTTAAAGTAAGATTTAACTGTAAGAAAAAACCCCTCACCGAAGTAAAGGGCTTTATGTGGTTGTCATCGTAAGTGTAGTCTAGCGGCTACGCTTGCTCCTCCTCTTGGGCTCGAACCAAGGACCCTCTGATTAACAGTCAGATGCTCTAACCAACTGAGCTAAGGAGGAATTTGGACGCAAATATAAAACTATCCCCTGAAAATACTCAAATTTTTTAATAGATAAATTTTAGATAGATAATCTATAGGGATAGTAAAAATATTAAACTGCCAAAATAAGTGCAAGTTCCTTGAGTTGGTATAAAAAAACCCTCGACTTGGGAGGGTTTTTAATATCATTAATAATATAATATTGATTTACTGTTTGGGTTCAGTAACTGCTAATATCTCGCAAATATTTCTGTGATTAAACCCATCAGGCATATTTGCACTAAATGCTTCATTTAATTCATTAGGAACTTCAGCGATAACTGATTCTAACGCCATATGTTTCATTACACCCGACATTGAATCATAAACATCCCAAAAGAATATATTACTTTCATTATGCATATCTTGAGGGGCAATTGTTGTAGCCATTCCCCAACCAGTCATGCCGTGTTTTTTTGCATTTTTCTCAAAATATTCCCCACCTTTTATAGCCAGTTCCATTGCCTTTTCCAAGCTTTCAGGCTTCCCGTCATTCAAAATAACATATTTTCCAGCATCGCCTGTTTGAAATTCAGTTACGGTTTTAAAAAAGTACCTTCCATTACCTTTCCAACTAACGGGACCTAAGGAGCTTATTTCAATGCCAAACTTCGATTTAAAATTTTGCCAAAAAAGCTTTCTATCAACCATTTGGTCGATATTGTCGAATGAGTGCACCCAAAAATAATTAAACTTGTAGTCGGAAGCATCGCCAATTCCAGGAACTCTTTTTAACAAAGCCCAGCCTCTCATTCTTCCAGCATTTACTTCGTCTTGAGCCAATTTTGACATATATTCCATTTCAATAGATTCAAAAGCCTTTGAGTCCTTATTGGAAATTTTTACTCCGTGGAGAAAAAATATACTTTGCGCTGATAATATACAGCTAAAAAGGGTAAGTAAAACAATTAAAGATTTTTTCATTTCAAATAATTTATGGTTAATAATTTCAAACATAAACAATTTACTTGTAATATAGAAGTAATTGGAAGTGTCTTAATTGTAATAAAAAATAAAACAGTTGAAGATTAATTGTTAGTGCGCTGGTTTGGCGGTCAATTGAATTAAGATACTTATATATGGATTGACCGCTCGAAGCTTAACTTGAAAAAAATCTAAATAAATCGTTTCCATTAGCGTAGATTACCAATGCGAGTAGTAAGAAAAACCCTGCCATTTGGGCATACTCCATAAACTTATCATTTGGCTTTCTTCCTGAAATCATCTCATAAAGTAGGAACATCACATGTCCACCGTCCAAAGCAGGAATAGGTAATAGGTTCATAAAAGCTAAAATTATAGAGATAAAGGCAGTACTTGCCCAAAAGCCTCTCCAGTCCCAATAATCAGGGAAAAGGCTTCCGATAGCACCAAATCCACCTAATTGAGAAGCGCCCTTTTTTGTAAATACGTATTTGAATTGTGCGACATAATCGTAAAGCGTCCAATACCCATAACTAAACCCTTCGGTTATACTCTCAGCTAATGATAATTCAACTTGATTTAATTGAATTGAATTTTTGTGCATAATCCCCATTTTTCCTTCACCGTCAAGTGTAATTGATAAGGTGTCAATTGATTCATTTCTAGCGACTACATACTGAATCGTTTGATTGGCATTGTCGTTATTAAAATTTCTTAGATCCGTCGTATCCTCTATAGGAATGCCATTGGCAGCAATAATTTTGTCACCATTTTTTATTCCAGTTTCAGCAGCGGCTTTATCAGTCAATACGCTGTCTACAATTGCAGGTAATCGGGGATATAGGATACTCAGTTCACCAGATTCGAACATTCTATCACCAATATCTTCAGGAATTGGAAGTGTTATCTGATTTCCATTTGCTCTTTCAACTTTTACTTCTTTTACCGATCTAATCAGTAACATCTTATTGATATCCAGAGCAATATCTAGGGGTTTTCCATCGACTAAAAGGATTTGATCTCCTTTTTCAAAACCAACTTCTTCAGCCAATTCAGTAACACCCATTCCCATAGGGAGCGAACTATTAGGAAGTAAGTTTTTCCCCCAAACAAATAAGATCATCATGTAGATTAGAAAACCTAAAATTAAATTTACGGTAACTCCACCCAACATAATAATTAACCTTTGCCATGCGGGTTTACTCCTAAATTCCCAGGGCTTAGGTGGCTCTTGCATTTGCTCAGTATCCATGCTTTCATCTATCATTCCAGAAATTTTAACATAGCCTCCTAAGGGCAACCAGCCTATTCCATATTCGGTATCACCCACCTTCTTTTTAAATAAAGCAAATTTTACATCGAAGAAAAGAAAGAACTTTTCGACTCTTGTTTTAAATAGCTTAGCAGGGATAAAATGCCCCAGTTCGTGTAAAACAATTAGCAGCGACAAACTGAGTAGTAGCTGAATGCCTTTCATCAAAAAAAGTTCCATAGCAGTCAATAATTTTAGGAGTCCAAAAATACCATTTTTAAAAGACTTATTACGGAAATTCAATTAAAAACCAATTGTGCGAATTATTTAACTTTTAATAAGCACTATCTTTGTACCTAATGGCGATACCAAGAAAATATAAACGGTTTTTTATTTTATTCGGAGGAGTTTCCCTTGTCATATTATTACTTTTTTATGACGCACTATTACCTCAAAAAAAATTACCTGTTTTTCAGCCTGCAATGGTCAATTATGAATTGGTGGATAGTACCATGCAGCACCTCAAAAAATTTCATCGCATTGGTGATTTTGAGTTAACCAATCAAAATGGTAAAACCATCACCCAACAAAATTTTAATGGTAAAATATACGTTGCAGACTTTTTCTTTACCACCTGTCCAACCATTTGTATTGCGATGACGGATAATATGCTAAAAATTCAAAAACAAATTGAAGAAAATCCCAATGTGTTATTGCTTTCCCATTCTGTTACACCCAAAATTGACTCCGTTGCACAATTAAAAAAATACGCCCTTGAGAAAGGTGTAAAAGACAACAAGTGGCATTTGGTTACAGGAGACAAAAAGCAAATCTACCAACTCGCTAGAAAATCTTATCTCGCCGTAAAAGAGGATGGGGACGGGGGACCATTCGATATGATTCACACTGAAAATTTTATCTTGGTAGATCCCGACAAAAGGATTCGCGGATTTTATGACGGTACTGATCCTGACGAAATTCAACGTTTGTTGTCAGAGCTGCAAATTCTAAATGCAGAATACTTCCCCTCCTAAATAAAATTCCTTTTACAGGCTTTAATACCCTAAAATTTTTAATTTTGTTCTTTAAATTGATTCTAAATAATGTTTTCCCTTGATCAGTTGGCAATTGGACAAAAGGCAGTAATCGAAACGATAGAAACAGATTTACTTCCTTTAAAGTTGATTGAAATGGGTTGTCTACCGGGCAACGAAATTTCTCTGCTCTATCTCGCACCATACAGCGATCCACTCTATTTAAAAGTTGATGAAGCTCACTTAGCCATCAGAAAAGAGGTTGCCAAATTTATTATGGTTAAACCCCTTTTGAATGATTAAGAACATCAATGTAGCTCTTATAGGTAATCCCAATACTGGAAAAACTTCTGTGTTTAATGCTTTGACCGGCTTAAACCAAAAGGTAGGGAACTATCCTGGAATTACGGTTGAAAAAAAACAGGGTTATTGCCGTCTAGACCGTATAACTAAAGCGCGGATTTTAGACTTACCCGGAACTTATAGCCTCAATGCCTCCTCAATGGACGAAAGTGTTGTCATTGAACTACTCCTCAATAAAAATGATCCTGACTTTCCAGATGTTGCCGTAGTCGTTACAGATGTTGAGAATCTCAAGCGGAATTTATTGCTATTTACGCAGATCAAAGATCTAGAAATTCCTACCGTTTTGGTTATCAATATGTCTGATCAAATGTCCCGTAAAGGCATTAAGATTGATATTGAAAAATTAAAAGAAAAGCTTAATACAGAGGTTGTTCTAATCAGTACGCGAAAAAACTTAGGGGTTGAACTTTTAAAGGAAGTCTTGGTCAATTATCGTCAGTTGTCTAAAGCTCCAATATTGGATACCAAAACAATTGATCCAGCGTATTTTGAGAGTTTAAGCCGCGCTTTTCCCAATCAATCCCTTTACAAGCTTTGGTTGGTCATTACTCAGGATGTCAACTTTACAAAACTCCAAAGACAAAAAGTTCCTGATACAACAGCTTTTAGGACGCAACCCAAGTCCTATCTAAAAAGGCTGCAACAAAGAGAAACAATAAGACGCTATCAGGTTATAAATCAAATATTAAAGGCAACCTATCAAGTTAATAGGGAGGAAGCCACAGACTTAAGAACACGCTTAGACAACTTGTTAATTCATAAATTTTGGGGTTATGTAATTTTCTTCATGATCTTATTGACCATTTTTCAATCTATTTTTGATTGGAGTAGTGTGCCAATGGATTTTATCGATGCTAGTTTTGCAAATCTTAGTGACTGGACGAAAGCCCAAATGCCTGCTGGAATTTTGACCGATTTAATTACCGAGGGTGTGATCCCAGGTTTGGGGGGGATTGTCATATTTATTCCACAAATCGCCTTTCTATTCTTGTTTATCTCAATTTTGGAGGAAACGGGTTACATGAGTAGGGTGGTCTTTTTGATGGATAGAGGATTGCGAAAATTTGGATTGAGCGGAAAAAGTGTATTACCACTTATTTCTGGAACTGCTTGCGCGATTCCTGCCGTGATGGCGACCCGAAATATCGAAAATTGGAAGGAGCGATTGATTACCATACTAGTTGTACCATTTACTACTTGCTCTGCACGATTACCGGTTTATATGATTCTTATCTCACTGGTAATTCCTGATGAAAGAATAATAGGAATTAATTATCAAGGATTGAGTTTGATGGGACTTTACTTGATCGGTTTCCTCATGGCAATACTCTCAGCAGCTATTCTTAACCATATACTAAAGTCACCAAATAAATCATATTTTGTTGTTGAAATGCCTAATTACAAATTGCCCCTTCTCAAAAATGTTGCCATAACAGTCTGGGAAAAAACACGGTCATTTGTAGTTGAGGCTGGAAAAATTATTTTAGCCATTTCCATTTTACTTTGGTTTATGGCTTCCTTTGGACCTGGGAAGAACTTTTCTGAAGCAGAATCCTTAATGACCGAAAAGTTTTCGCAGGCATCTTTAAGTGAAATAGAATTAGAACAAGAAATTGCCGCCTTTCGATTAGAAAATTCCTATATCGGGATATTAGGAAAGTCAATAGAGCCACTAATTAAACCTTTGGGATATGATTGGAAAATTGGGATTGCATTGATCAGTTCATTTGCTGCTCGAGAGGTCTTTGTAGGAACCTTAGCAACCATATACAGCGTAGGGAGTGGCGCACAAGAAACCATAAAAAAAAGGATGGCAAGAGAGCTTAAAAGTGACGGCACAGCACTATTTAATTTGGCTACTGGTATATCATTAATGCTTTTTTATGCTTTTGCTATGCAATGTATGAGCACCCTTGCTATTGTTAAGAAAGAGACCAATAGCTGGAAGTGGCCTATGATCCAACTTTTGTCAATGAGCATTATTGCATATCTTGCAGCACTAATCGCCTATCAATTATTAAAATAATGCAAATAATTTTCGCAAGCGTATTGGGACTTTGGGCACTGATTTTTTTATTTAGAAAATTCTTTCCAAAAAATAATCCCGCAACCGATCAAGGATGCGGGAAAAGGTGTGGATGCAATTGAATAGGACGAATTAATCATCACAATCCAACACGAATATAGTTTTTTTCCCTGAACAGAACAAAAATGTTCTGTAAAATTCTTTCCACAAAACTTAGCTTCAATTATTGAAAGCTCAAGAAGTGGAGGAATCGGAAATAACTTTAATAAAAGCCTTAGGTAAAAAAATAGCTAATTATCGTAAGGAACAAAAGCTTACCCAAGCGGACTTGGGCGCACTCATTAATATGGATGAGGCTGCCATAAGAAGAATTGAACTTGGCGGAACCAATCCCACTTTCAAAACTTTGTATCGTATAGCAGAAGGATTGCAAATTTCACTTAAAGATTTATTTGATACTAATGAGCCCTAACTTTTTTCTGACATTAACGCCTCAATTTCGTCAGGATCTTTAGGAATGTTCTTCATTAGGTTTAATGGGCCGTTTTTTTCATGGATCATAATATCATCCTCAATTCTAATGCCAAAACCTTCCTCTGGAATGTAAATTCCAGGTTCTACTGTCAAGACCATATTGGGCTGGAGGGGTTCTTCAATTAAGCCATAGTCATGCGTATCTAATCCTAAGTGGTGGGAGGTGCCATGCATAAAATATTTTTTATATGCTGGATTTTCGGGATCTTGATTTGTTACAGTATCGTGATCTAAAAGACCTAAATCAATAAGGGCTGAGGTCATAATTTTACCTACTTCTTGATGATATTCCTTTATAAGGATTCCTGGAACGAGTAATTGCGTGGCTTCCTCACCTACCTTTAACACAGCCTCATAAACTGATCTTTGACGGGGACTAAATTTCCCAGATACCGGTACCGTCCTCGTCATATCACTAGAATAATTTCCATATTCAGCACCAACATCCATCAAAATCAATTCACCTGGACGACACTGTGCATTATTCTGGATATAATGCAAAACGTTATTATTTTGTCCAGATGCAATAATCGGTGTGTAAGCAAAGCCCTTTGATCGGTTTTTTAAAAATTCATGAGAAAATTCAGCTTCAATTTCATATTCCCAAACCCCTGGTTTAACATGCTTAAGGACTCTTCTAAAGCCTTTCTCAGTGATGTCAATGGCTTTTTGAATTTGTTCAATTTCCTCTTTATGTTTTATCGATCTGAGTTTTTGTAATATAAAATTGCTTTTTTCTGTTGGATGGTCAGGAAAACTTTTTTTAGCCCATTCAATGAATCTGTCTTCCCTTGTTTGTGTTTCTACCCTAGCACGATAATGCTCATTGGTATTAAAATACAATGTCTTTGCCTCTTTCGCTAGCTCATCGAATAGCAACTCAAAACTATCTTTCCACAAAACAGTCTTTATTCCAGAAATGCTGTTCGCCTCTTGTTGGGAAAGTTTTGCCCCCTCCCAAACCGCAATATGATCATTGGTCTCTTTAACAAATAAGATTTCTCTGTGATTTGGGTTTATGGCATCTGGAAATAACAAAAGAATGCTTTCTTCCTGATCAATACCACTTAGGTAAAAAATATCTCTATGCTGCTCAAATGGTAGCGTACTGTCTGCGCTAACCGGATAAATATCGTTTGAATTAAATACTGCTAACCCACCTGGAGTCATGGCGCGTATAAAATTCGCTCTGTTGGCGCTGTAAAATTTTGAACTTAGGGGATCGTAACGCATATTTTTATTTATTTAAAAATACCTCTTTTTTGGTTTTGTTTAATAAAACATTTGGCAATTTAGAAAAACATACACAATGATTAAACAGTAATTTAGACTGATTCTGATTTAGTGAAAATATTGTATAGGACTTTTTTCTTTTAAACGTTTATGGAGTAATTTTACATACTCAAAACATTGAGATGATTAAAACTTCAATTGCTAGAAAAGTAGCAATGGCTCTTTCAGGCCTTTTTTTGATATTATTTTTGGGACAACATTTCACAATAAATATCACTTCTGTTTTTAGTGATAAATTATTTAATATGCTTTCTCATTTTATGGGCAACAACCCCTTAGTACAATTTATTCTTCAACCCATTCTGATTTTTGGGGTTATTTTCCATTTTGTAATGGGATTTGTTTTAGAACTAAAAAATAGAAAGTCTAGAAGTGTAAAATATGTAACTTTCAAAGGTAAAGCCAACGCTAGCTGGGTTTCAAGAAACATGATCCTCTCTGGAATTGTAGTACTTTCATTTCTAGGACTCCACTTTTATGATTTTTGGGTACCCGAAATGAATTACAAATACGTTGAGTTCTTACCTCAAGATCCAAATAGATACTATTCAGAACTGGTGCATAAATTTCACAGCCCTGTTCGTGTATCTATTTACTCCTTATCTTTTATATTCCTGTCCTTACACCTGTATCATGGATTTTCGTCCTCTTTTCAGTCTGTGGGATTAAATAACAAATACACCAAAGGGATAAAGTTGCTCACAGTAGCTTTTTCCCTCATGATACCTATTGGTTTTATATTCATAGCAATTTTTCACCATTTAAACGGATAATGTATGTCAAAATTAGATTCTAAAATACCGGAGGGACCGCTGGCTGAAAAATGGACCAATCACAAGAGTAATATCAACTTAGTAAGTCCTGCCAACAAGCGCTTGATCGATGTGATCGTTGTTGGAACTGGATTGGCAGGAGCATCTGCTTCAGCCACCCTTGCTGAGTTGGGATATAACGTTAAAACATTTTGTTTTCAGGATTCGCCCCGTCGCGCACACTCTATTGCCGCTCAAGGAGGGATTAATGCAGCTAAAAATTATCAGGGTGATGGAGACTCCACCCATCGTCTTTTTTATGACACCATTAAAGGAGGAGATTATCGCTCTCGTGAAGCCAACGTATACAGATTAGCAGAAGTATCGACCAATATTATAGACCAATGTGTTGCTCAGGGCGTTCCCTTTGCAAGAGACTATGGAGGGCTGCTCGATAATCGTTCTTTTGGTGGAGTTTTGGTTTCCAGAACTTTTTATGCAAAAGGACAGACAGGACAGCAACTTTTATTAGGCGCCTATTCAGCCATGAATAGACAAATAGGTCGCGGAAAAATAAAAATGTACAACCGCCATGAAATGATGGATTTGGTTGTTGTCGATGGTAAAGCCAGAGGAATTATCGCAAGGAATTTGGTCAATGGTAAAATTGAAAGACACAGTGCCCATGCAGTTGTAATTGCTTCAGGTGGATACGGGAACGTTTTCTTTCTCTCAACCAATGCGATGGGAAGTAACGTTTCTGCCTCATGGAAAATACATAAACGCGGGGCTCATTTTGCCAATCCCTGTTACACACAAATTCACCCTACTTGCATTCCAGTTTCAGGGGAGCACCAATCTAAACTGACTCTAATGTCTGAGTCTCTGAGAAATGACGGAAGAATATGGGTTCCAAAAAAGCTTGAAGACGTTGAAGCCATAAAAGCAGGAAAGTTAAAACCCACGGAAATTGCCGAAGAGGATAGAGACTATTATCTAGAACGGCGTTATCCTGCCTTTGGAAATTTAGTACCTAGAGATGTGGCTTCAAGAGCTGCAAAAGAACGCTGTGATTCTGGATTCGGGGTTAATAAAACAGGAGAGGCTGTTTATTTGGACTTTGCTTCGGCCATTTTGAGGTATGGAAAAGAACAAGCTCACGTCAAAGGACTAGATGAAAATGATACCGCTTTGGTCAAAAAATTGGGTCAGAAAGTTGTCCGTGCTAAATATGGAAACTTATTCCAGATGTATGAAAAAATCGTAGATCAAAACCCCTATGAAACCCCTATGATGATTTACCCTGCAGTGCACTATACCATGGGAGGTGTTTGGGTAGACTACAACCTAATGACTAGTATTCCTGGTTGTTATGCTATTGGGGAAGCTAACTTCTCTGATCATGGGGCAAACAGGCTTGGCGCCTCTGCTCTCATGCAGGGATTAGCCGATGGATATTTTGTTTTACCCTACACCATTGGGGACTATCTTTCCGATGATATTCGGACTGGTTCTATCTCAACGGATACGCCCGAATTTGACGCTGCTGAAAAAGAGGTAAAAGACCGTATTGAAGCATTCGTAAATAATAACGGAACCAAATCAGTTGATTATTACCACAGGAAATTAGGTAAAATCATGTGGGACAAGTGTGGGATGTCTAGAAATGCTAAAATACTCAAAGAGGCGATGGCTGAAATCAAAGAACTGAGGGAAGACTTTTACAAAAATGTTAATGTCCCTGGAGCCGCTGATGAGTTTAATGAGCAATTGGCGAAAGCTGGCCGTGTAGCCGATTTCTTGGAATTAGGAGAGCTATTTGCCAAAGATGCATTGGAGAGAACCGAATCTTGTGGAGGTCACTTTAGAGAAGAATCTCAAACCCCTGAGGGGGAAGCACTGAGGGATGATAAAAACTTCGCCTTTACTTCCGCATGGGAATATAAAGGGGAACCTTCCGAGGCGAAGTTGCATAAAGAAGAATTGAAATTTGAAGCTATCGAGGTGAAAACCCGATCTTATAAATAATACTTTAATGAATTTGACACTTAAAATTTGGCGACAAGCCAACGCTGATGCAGAAGGAAAAATGGTGAATTATTCCATTTCAGATGTTTCGCCTGACATGTCTTTCTTGGAGATGATGGACATGCACAACGAACAGTTGATCGCTAAGGGAGAAGATCCCGTAGCATTTGATCACGACTGTCGTGAGGGCATCTGTGGGATGTGTTCTATGTTTATAAATGGCGAGGCGCACGGACCTGACCGTCTTGTGACGACTTGCCAGTTGCATATGCGTAAATTTAAGGATGGAGACACCATTACTATTGAGCCATTTAGAGCAAATGCCTTTCCTGTTGTTAAGGACTTGGCAGTAGATCGATCTGCTTTTGATAGAATCCAACAAGCAGGGGGATTCGTTAGCGTCAATACTTCTGGAAATACTCAGGATGCTAATGCCATTCCAATTGACAAGCACGATGCTGACAAAGCATTTGATGCAGCTACTTGCATCGGTTGTGGTGCTTGTGTAGCCAGCTGTAAAAATGCTTCTGCCATGCTTTTTGTATCCGCCAAGGTCTCACAATACTCGCTGTTACCTCAAGGAAAAGTTGAGGCTACTGATCGCGTATTGAACATGGTTAAGCAAATGGATGAAGAAGGCTTTGGAAATTGTACCAATACCGGTGCTTGCGAAGTAGAGTGCCCTAAAGGTATCTCACTTGAGAATATTGCCAGAATGAATAACGAATATTTATCTGCGACCTTAAAAGCATAAATTTAAAGCTAAGTTTTTTAAGCTCTTTTATAGCTGAACTCCTATCCCGATATAGTGGATCCCCGAATAGGGGGTATTTATCTTGCCAAGATTGGTTGTATATTGGTAGGAAAACTTCATTTTTTTGTAGTTCAATCCCATTATTGGCGTCCAATGCTTATAAACTTCATTTTCTGTCCTATTACCGTTGTTGTAAGCAACTCCGATCTTGTTTTGTCTATAGGAAAGGCCAAGCCATAATCTTCCATTTTTGATCAAACGATAAAATTTAAAATTTAGATCCAAACTGTTATCCTTAGTTTTTTCTTGGTATTGAACTAGAATTGAGGGTTCAAAATTCCATCCCACTTCAGTATAAATTTCGTATTGAATGGAGCCAATAAAAATTTTATTACCATTAATACTATAGGTCAGTTCTTGATCATCGCCTTCTTGATTGGAAGGCGTGAAAGAAATATTATGAATTGAAAACTGGCTGGAGAACTGGGTTGAGACATAGGCAACTCCTGCATCAAAGGAAGTAAAATTTGTTTGATTTAAATTTTGATTTACCAAGGGATCTGCTGTCGTTCTATTCCAATTACTTTGGTCCAGATTTGCTCCCGAAAATCCAACGCTCAAACCGAAAGACAACTCTTGAATATTATCGTTTTTTGTAGGAAAAGACCTTCGTGTGTTCCAAATTTCATTATTGAAATAAATTCTGTAACAATAGGTAAAGTTGTATTTGTAGTGACTGTGATAGCCATTTTGGTCTGAGAATCCTGAAAAACCAAGGGTGGTTTTTGCAGTGGTCTTATATTCTAAAGTAAGCATATTAGTAGCAGGGCGATCAGTAACCCCAAACCATTGTTGTCGTGTTCCAAAATCAATCCTAATTCCGTTAAGATTAACTCCAGCCATAGCGGGATGAATTCGGTAATAGTTTTCCGCCAAATATTCATTAAAAAATAGCGGGTTCATCTGACCATTTAACATTGTTAGGAAACCGAAAAAGACGAAAAATAAATGCTGTCTACTCATCCTTTTAGTTGTTTCTCAATAAGCTAAAATGACCACTGTGTTGTCTTCCGTCTTCAAAAAACACCTTAAACCAATAATCATCTTGTGGTAGTTGACCCCCATTAAATGTTCCATCCCATCCAACTTTTGAAGGGTCTAAATAAAGTAGTAATTGTCCAAATCTATTGTAGATATAGATTCTGCTATTGGGTTGAAAATTATCATTGACACCAAGAATTTGCCAATAATCGTTTATTCCATCCCCGTTGGGGCTGAAAAACTTCATATGTCCTAGGATCGAAATCTCAATTTCGGCAATACCACAGCCATTTTTATCCCTGATATACAATTTGCTAATACCGGGGTAAACTTCATCAAAATAGGGAGTATCTTGATAAGGACCTAACGGATCATCAAGAGAAAACTCATAATCTCCTAAGCCAAGATTATCCGTCAAAATTTCTATAGTTCCTGTGTCTCCAATTAGATCTTCAACAATCAAATCTGCTTGCGTAATCGTTGCGATTTCAGAAGTTACGATTTCGAATTCAATTGATCTTGAACATTGCGTTCCATCATTTGTGGTTGCTGTTACACCATATATTCCACCCCCATTGATTAATATACTGGACGCATCTTCAGCAAAATTAGCAGGGAAAGGCTCACCGTCAAGCGTCCATGAATAGTTATAAGTTCTATCGTCTGTTGATCTAACTCCTATTGGGATAGGATCAAGGTTTAAACAAACAATTTCCACTTGATCGGCTCTTTCAAATTCTGGAAGTGGGTTAACCTTTAGCGAAGCTACTTTTTTAACCCCCAAACAGCTAATTTCATTGAGATCAAGATTATCTATACGCGCCCAAATATTTTCTAAATAAGGTGTCCTCATCAGGTATAAATTATCTTCGTCAAAAGAAATTTTATTTTGAGCGCTATAAGCTTCATTTTCGCTGACGTAATAAGTGATTTTAATATTTTGATTTTGAAATTTGACGTTAGAGTTGATAATTGATTGATCGATGGAATCAAAAATTGATTTATTCCATTTTTCCAAGCCTGCTCCCCAGCTTTTAATTTCTGTTTCACAAGTTTCGTGTTCCACAAATAAGTCCGTTTCTATTTCACTAGCACTGACTTTTAATAGAATCGAGGAATAATCAAAACAATTGCTGGGTGTGTTGATTTTCACATAAATTTTTTGTTCAAATGCGGTATTTTTGAAATTGGTAGGGTTACTAATTTTTGAGCTTGAGGAAAATTTTTCATTTGTATAATATTCAAAAATTTCATGGTCATAATATTTTGATAGGCCACTATTAAACTCTGTGAGATTGAAGATGGTGATTCCGTCATTAGAATTATCCTGATCACACTGCTCAATCGTAAGCATGGGTGTAAGAATGACTGGGTATGGGTAAATAGTGGCGGTGATAGGAACCCTTTGAGTCTGATCACAATCTTCGGGATAAATATCTAGCCAAAAACTAGTTGAACTTACCAATTCGGTTGAGTAATTTAAACCAGTGTTTACTAGATTCCCGCCTATTGGACTATCAAACCATCTTACATCAGAGAAATTCGCATTTATTTTCATAGTGACCCTATCACCCTCACAGGCCTCTACATTTTCAATGGGTTGAATTATTGGCATTATTAACTCAGTACTTGTTGAAATTTTTAAATCTGGATCACCAGGCATACCACCGTATTCAACCACATAGCCTTTTGCTTGATATGGTCCACTTGGTTGGGTTACATTGGGTAAATCATTCCAAGAACCTGAAATACCAATTGAGTTGTCTGTAATGTGAGCATAATCCTCTCCTTGACAGCAGTTGTTCGGTTCGTTGTTGTTCCAAAAGGCGAAATTTGGGGTAGAACCATTTGATCTCCCTGTCCAAAATATTGTTCCTTTTTCAGGGCCTGAAGCCCATCTCCAGACACCTTCTTCTTCTTCGTCAGTACCACCAATCCATCCTACTCCAGCACTTAATTCTCCTGCTAATTGTGATTCATCTGAGGACAAAATAGTAGTCAAGTAGCCTTGTATCCCATAATAATTTCTGTTTTCTGCAGCAGTTTTGGCTTCTTTCCAAGTAATATTCAAATCAGATACAAATTCATAATAATGATCTGTAGAGGGAAGGTAATTGGCATTCCCAAGAGAAATAGAAATAGATTTATCACGGGTTGGGTTTGAGGCGCTGCTATAAAAAGCAACTGATTTAACCGCCTCAACCAAGTCTGCATAGGGTAAATTAACACCGCCGACACCACTTAAGGTCAGCTTAGCCTCACTAGTAGACCAGCTAGCATTGATTTTGTTTTTATTTCCTCTAAAAATGAGTTTATCAATGTTTTGGTCATAACCAGACGAAATCTGGATGTAAACAGCTTTTGCAGTATTTTCTCCATTGTCTTGGATATTAAAATCTGTGACGATGGGTTGCTCTGATCCAGGACAATAGTATTGGGATTCATTAGAAGTCAATTCAGGGGCGTTGTTATCCTGAGGAAACAATTGATGGGATAGAAATAATATATGTAGTAAAAAAAGCTTATTTATTCCTCTCACCAAGATGAATTTTTATTTACCTAAATCTTTGGGAAAAAAGTAATCCTAAAAGTAGAAAAAAAGATGGATTAGTAAAGTTATATAAGCTTTAAAAAAAACCTCAGTCATACTGAGGTTTTTTTTGTTGGCATAGTAGGCCAACTTGATTTAATCGTAACCCTCTGTATAACAGGGGT
>CAJWGK010000025.1 GCA_913030895.1 uncultured Flavobacteriaceae bacterium
AAAACTATTAGCTGTATCTATATTGATTATTGTTTTGTGTTGAGAACTAATATTTTAGACTTGCTTTTTAAAAAAGTGGGTTTAGCATTTATTAGCGATTCAAACAACGTTTCGTTTTGTAAAAACCATTACAAATAAAAACTATAGTGCTTCATTTATAAATAATGAAGTACAGCTATTTTCCGATGCAAAATTTTGAAAAAATATTGCCTAAAAGCTCATCATTGGTAATTTCACCAGAGATTTCACCGAGATAACCCAATGCCTCGTTTATATCGACACTTAACAAATCTCCGCTAAGCTCATTTTCAAGCCCTTTTTTGATGTTTAAAACCGCTTTTAATGCGTTTTGCAGGGAATCATAATGTCTTGCATTTGAAACGACTACATCCCCTCCTGATCCGATTTTTTCGACCTGATCAGACAGCACAGATTTTAGTTGATTCACTGAGTCCTTGTCAAAAGTGGAAATTCGTGTTAAAGCTGCAATATTTTTTGCCGAAAGATGTTTTTTTAGTTTTTGACCAAACGCCAGACGGTCTGTTTTTGTGGCTAAATCGATTTTGTTTTCAACAACAATAATGATTAAATCCTCTCGGTAGAAGTTATCTATGGCGTTAATGATTTCATTTTCTTCTGTATCATTTTGATCAAAAAGATAAATAAGAACCTTGGATTGATTTACCTTTTCTTTAGCCTTAGCCACACCTACGGCCTCGATTTGGTCATCAGTTTCTCTTAAACCTGCAGTATCAATAAATCTATATTGAACACCATCGATAGTCAAAGTGTCTTCGATTGTATCTCTAGTCGTACCTGGAATAGTTGAAACTATTGCCCTTTCTTCATTCAGCAGCGCGTTCAGAAGAGAGGATTTTCCTGCATTAGGTTTACCTGCAATGGCAACGGGAACCCCTTTTTTGATTACACTGCCATATTGAAAAGAATCAAGAAGGGATTTGATTTTTTCTTGTAACTCATCAAGCAGTAGCGTAAGTGCTGATCTGTCTGCAAAAGCAACATCCTCCTCTGAAAAGTCAAGTTCCAAAGTAATTAAAGAGGCGAAGTCGAGCAGTTGCTGTCTCAATAACCCTATTTGCTGGGCATAGCCCCCTCTCATTTGGTTTAGTGCTACTTCATGTGCAGCCTTTGATTCTGATGCGATCAAATCTGCTACTGCCTCAGCTTGGATTAAGTCCATCTTTTGGTTTAAAAAAGCACGTAGCGTGAATTCACCTGCTTTTGCAGGTTGTGCTCCTTCACGAATAAAAAGTTGAAATATTTCTTGTTCTATATATGAAGATCCGTGGCAAGAAATTTCCACCACGTTTTCTCCAGTGTAGGAGTGGGGGGCAATAAACAAACTGACCAGAACTTCGTCAATGGCTGTGTCTTTATTAAAAATGGTACCCAAATGGATGGTGTGGGATTTTTGTTTGGCTAATGACTTCCCTGATTTGGCCTTAAAAAACTTCGAAACCATAGCAATCGAATCCTCCCCAGAAAGGCGAACTAAACCAATTGCTGCGCTTCCTGCCGCACTAGCTTTGGCAATTATAGTTCCATCATTAATCATGCTTTAAAATTACGCTTTTTATTATGGTAAATAATTTGTATATTGAAGTTATAATAAACCAAACGATTGATGGGGAGATTTATATTAGTGATAATCTCCCTTTTTTTATATTTTTTTGGTAACCGTTAATCTTTTTTTGTGTTGTCGGTGCTCATAGTTCTTCCATAGATTTTGAATTGAACTATTTTCCTCGAGCTCCGGATTTGTCTCTACGATATTGTAACCATTTTTATTAAAAGTCTTTTGCATTTCATTAAAAATAATAGCGGTAACCCCCTTATTTTGGTATTTCGGATGAACACCAATCAAATAAAATGAAGCCCTATTGTTAAAATACATGGCTTTTAGAAAGTGAAGAAAACCAAAAGGGTACATCTTACCATTGGCCTTCTTTAGGGCGCGGGTAAAAGAGGGCATCGTTATAGAAAAAGCAACCAGGTAATTTTCTTTATCAACAACACACTTGATGAAATCTGGGTGGATGTATCTAAAATACTTCTCCTTGTATTGATTGATTTGGTGTTTTTGAATAGGGACAAAAGTCTGCAGTTTTCCATATGTCTCCTCTAGAAGTCGAAACATTTGCTCTACATAGGGGATGATATCCTTTTTGGATTTAAAATCCAAAACCCTCAACTGATACCTTTCCAGCATAAGGTTAGAGAACTTTTTTATCTTTTCTGGCGCTTTATCAAATGAAGAAAGCATGATTTCATACTCAACCCAAACGGCAAGATCATCAAATCCAAGTTTCTTAAAATGATCGTAGTAATAGGGTGCATTGTACCAGGTGATCATCGTGTTATTTTCTTCAAAACCTTTAATGAGCATGCCAGCCTTATCAAGGTTGGAAAATCCAACAGGTCCTTCAACAAACTCCATTCCTTTTTCCTTTCCTATAGCGAAAACTTTCTTCATTAGTGCAGCTGTTACGTTGACTTCGTCTATGACATCAAACCAGCCAAAACGTACTTTCTTTTTTTTGAGTTGATTGATTTCAATCCAATTGATCATAACGGCAACTCTCCCAACAATCTTGTCTTGTTTTAAAGCCACAAAATAATTGCCCTCTGCATTTTTAAAAACAGGGTTTTTAGTTTTGTCAAGGGTATCGATTTCCTCCTGGATAAGAGGAGGCGTCCAATGAGGATTGTCCCCATACAATGCAAAAGGAAACTTTACAAATTCCTGTAAATCATCCATGGAAACTACTTCTTTAACAATTATCTTATCTTGACCCATAGATTAGATTTTTTTTGCTTTACGACTTCTTTTTTTCTCAGCTTTATTGTTTTTCCTCACTGTTTTTTTAAGTTGTTTTTCTTCTTTTTTGGTCTCTTTGTACTCGATCTCTGCAGCACTGGTAAAACTTTTGTGAAAATCGAGCCTGTATGAGACGCCTAAATTAATAAAAACTGAGCTTGGATCAGATCTTGCTCCTATGCCGAACGTGCCTTCGACTTGAATATCGTTAGTAAGCAAATAGGCTGCTCCAGTTCTGAAGATCAAATCATTGTAACGTTCCCCAAATATACCCTGATTTTCAAGGTAAACTGACCAAAGTGGATGAAAGGTATGAGTTAGGGTAAGAATGTAGCTTTTTTCGCTATAATCGGTCAAGTATCGGTCATAAATGAAATTGGTTACAAAAACCCAAGTTCCAAAAAAGTGGGATTGCGAGGCCAGTACCCCTCTAAGAGATAGTTGAGGCTCTTTTTCCGGTGAGAGATTGAGATTTTGAAAGAATATCGGGCGGTATAGCAAATCGAACATATCTCCAAAAGGATAATGATTTTTTCCAAGAATATAATTTGCTCCAGCTGTTATAGAAACCGCGGGGATTAGGTCGCGTAACTTAAAGGTGTTGTTGGCTTTCCAGCTATAAATATTTACTTCTCTACCTTTTTTAAAAGGGTCAAAAAATTGATATTTTATCCCTAAATAGTTTTGTAGAAATCCTTTTCGTTTTAAGGAATACTCCGAACTCGAAATTTTATTGGTCAAGCGATCAAAGATATATCCTCCCTGATAAGTTAACTCCAATCGCTCAAATAAAAACCCCCATCGTACAGATAAAAAAACTAAGTTAGCGTCGATTGAGGAATAATTATATGATTCATGCTTGTACTTCCTGTAAGCAATCCCGCCTTCAAACTGAACCACTCCCTTGCCAACAGCAAAAGCGCCTATTGAGGCCCCTGGTCGATTTGAATTGATTTGATCTGTGTATTGCGCTCCGAGTTCCATCGTTAAAACAAGAAAGAATACCAAAAGGGACTTGGGCATGAAGTTTTATTTATTGTAATATTTTCTTTACAAGTTAGTCAGCATTTCAAAAACATCAAAAATAGTCACAACTTTTAATTACTTTTGAGCATAATTGACAAATATTTGATTTGTTGGGACTGCTTAAATTTTTTCTGATTTTTATGGGTATTGTTTATCTTTTTAGATGGATCAGCCCTTATTTAGTTACACTCCTATTCAATAGACTGACAAAAAAAATGGGTGATCATAATCCCAATAACTTCACTAACGAAAAACAAAATCCACCTAAAAAAAAGCAGCAAGAAATGGGGGAGTACATTGATTATGAAGAGATTGATTAGGCAGCTTTTTAACCAAAATAATGCGATTCATTTTTTAGTTGTCATTGGCTTTGCTCTTTTTTCTGTTTCTTTTTTTTATCCCCTGCTTTCGGGCAAACAACTTGTTCAGTCAGATATTCGACAATACACCGGAATGTCTCGCCAAATGCAAGAATTCAGAGCTGAGGGAGAAGAAATTTATTGGATTGACAATGCTTTTGGTGGAATGCCCACTTATCAATTAGGCGCGAGGTATCCCTTTGATTTTCTTACACCCATCCATAAAATATTTCAATTGATTCCACAGCCCGCAGAGATTTTATTTCTTTATTTGCTCGGGGCTTATTTATTTCTTTTAATCATCAAAATGCCCATCCCGATTGCCGTTCTGGGTGCTTTTGCATATGGACTATCCACCTATTTATTGATTATTCTACAAGTAGGTCATAATACCAAAGCACAAGCTCTGGCTTATATGCCACTTGCCATAGGTGGAATGTGCTTATTATTCCAAAATAAGCGTCTAGCAGGTTTTGTTCTGACCGTATTTGCTTTGGCGATGCAAATACGCGCAAATCATTACCAGATGACTTATTATATGCTATTGCTGATGCTAGTAATATTCATGTCTTATTTTATTGAGGCGATAAAAGCGCAATCGTTAAAAACCTTTTCCAAAAGTGCATTCCTATTGATTATATCTGGAATATTAGCATTAGGTCTTAATGCACCACCTTTATTGGCTACTTCAGAGTACACCCAATTTAGTACCCGAGGTAAAAGTGAGCTAACAAACAATCCTGATGGTACACCAAAAGAAAGCTCAAGTGGTTTATCAAGAGACTACATTACCCAGTTTAGTTACGGTATTTTTGAGAGTTTTAACCTGATTGCACCACGCATTCAAGGAGGCGGATCTTCGGAAGATCTTGGGGATAACTCTGACTTGTATGAGTTTCTCGTTCAGAATGGTCTTTCTCGCGCACAGTCAAAAGGGTTTGTAGCTAATGTCCCCACTTATTGGGGAAGTCAACCTATTTTGGAGGCCCCAGCTTATGTGGGCGTTACCGTTGTTTTTTTGGCAATCCTAGCTTTATTTGTTGTCAAAGGACCATTGAGAAATGCTTTATTGGTCGGTATAGTCGTTTCCTTACTTCTCTCTTGGGGAAAGAATTTACCTTGGTTGACAAACTTTTTTATTGATTACTTTCCGCTGTACAATAAGTTTAGGGCAGTCAGTTCTATTCAAGTGATTTTGGAATTTTGTTTTCCTGTTTTAGCCTCAATGGGTGTCTATCATTTTTATATCAACAGTGAAAAAACAAATCGTACGAACTTAATGAAAGTCGCTTTGGGCTTTGTAGCGATTTTGGTTTTATTGTTGTTGTCCAGAGGAATTTTTGATTTTAGTGGCCCCATGGACAGCTATATTAAAGACGGCTATGGTTCAGTTTTGATGGAACAAATTTTGGAAGCGAGAAAACAAATTTATAATTACGATTTAATAAGAGCAATAATCTATTGTTTATTAATAAGTGGTGTGTTTGTTCTTTTTTACAAAGGGAAAATTGGTAAAAAATTGACAATTTCAATTTTGATTCTTTTGATTTTATCGGATTTAATTGGAGTATCTAATCGTTATATCGACCGAGATAGGTTTGTGAGTCCCCGCCAAAAAAATAATTTATTTCAATTAAATTCTGGTGATCAAGCCATATTACAAGACAATACTCGCTTCAGAGTTTATGAGCCTTCACTACAGCTTTCTGGTGCCAGAACTTCTTATTTTCACAACGCTATTGGTGGGTATCATGGCGCTAAACCAAGAAGGTTTGAAGAATTGTATGACTTTTTCAGTTTAAACCAAATTGAAGGTGTGATGGATATGCTAAATGTCAAATATCTTCTATTTCAAGAAGAAAATGAGCAAAAGGTCATAGAAAATCCCAATGCACTTGGAAATGCTTGGGCGATTGATTCCTTAATGTTGGTTGCTTCAGCCGATGAAGTGTTGGAACAAATGAAATCTTTAGACTTTTCCAATCAAGCAGTCGTCTTGGCAAGTGAAGCTCCTGAGAATATTCCATTAAGATTTGACAGCAGTGTTTTGGATAAAATCGAATTATCAACGGCTAAACCAACTGGCCTTACCTACAACTTCAGTGCTTCTGCAGATCAATTCATCGTGTTTTCAGAGATGTATTACCCTAACGGCTGGTACGCTGAGATAGACGGAAAACCAGTGGTGCATTTCCCCGTAGATTATGTCCTTCGGGGGATGATGGTTCCTGCTGGTGATCATACCATTAGTTTTCGTTTTGACCCACCTGTGATTCAATTGGGTACAAATATTCGTTTGATCACCCTATTGCTCTTCTTGTCATTTCTCTCCTACATGGTTTACGATAAGAAAAAACAGATTAAAAAATAGCAAGGATGGGCATAATCGCTAAACAGTCTTTTTTTAACAGTATCACCATTGCGTTGGCTTTTTTGATAGGCGCTTTTAACACGGTTTTTCTATATCCAACCTATATGGGTAGTGAGTTTCAGGGTTTAATCGTCGCGCTATTGGCACTGTCCAACCTTGTCCAGCCCTTTGTTTCATTCGGTGTTCAACATGCACTAATTAAATTTTACAGCACTTGTAAAACCAAGGAGGAGCGGGATCGTTTATTGAGTTTATCAATCACATTACCATTGATCATATTTGCAATAATTATTCTCTTATCTGTGACTTTTCAAAATGAGATTATTGCTTTTATTGCTTCAAAAAATGAGGCTATAGGGAAGTATGCTTTTTTAATTGTTGCGGTTGCTTTTTCTACCGCCATGTTTGAGGTATTTTACAATTGGCTTCGCATTCAATTACATTCAGTATATGGAAACTTCCTGAAAGAGTTTTACCCCAGAGCTTTGATCTTTACTTTACTACTTCTCTATGCTTTTGGTGGTCTTGACTTAAGTGGATTTATTTACGCATTGATAATAGGCTATTATCTGAGATTGGTCTTGGTCATCTCCTACAGCTTGATTAAATATACTCCTAAATTTTCCTTTAAGCTTCCCCAACAGTTTAAACCTATTTTTCGGTACAGTCTATTGATTTTCATGTCTGGAACAGCTGCCAGTTTGATTTTGGATATTGATAAATCAATGATCTCAAATGTACTGACCGTAGACAATGTTGCTTATTATAGTGTTGCAGTGTTCATTGCGTCCGTAATTGAATTCCCCGGTAGGGCCATGTTTCAAATTATCAGCCCTCTGGTGGCTCAGGCGTTAAACAATAACGATGAGGAACGACTACTTTTACTACTTAACAAGAGTGCGAATAATTTATTACTCGGCTCAGGACTACTTTTTTTATTAATCAATCTTAATCTGATAGATTTCTATCAATGGGTTAATCTTGACGGTTATGCCAAGGCACTAGATGTCGTATTAATTATTTCATTTGGCAAGCTGTTCTCAATGTCAATGGGATGTTTAAACAATATCATTACCAATTCTAAATACTATCAATATGTTTTTTGGTTTTCCTCTGCTTCCGCAATACTTGCAGTGGTGCTTAACCTATACTTTATTCAACTTTATGGAATTATTGGTGCAGCCTATGCCACATTGATCGTTATTGTAGTTATCAACTTACTTAAAATAATGTTGGTGCAGATCGCCTTTAAGATGAACCCTTTTGGAAAAAAAACAATCCTTACTTTGATTGCTATTTTCGGGCTGTATGGCATTTTTTCTAATTTCAGTATTGACTTTAGTCCTTTGGTTTCGCTCTTAATTCGCTCTCTATTAATTGTAATTGCTTTTTCTTTTGTCACCTACTTCTTGAGGCTTACGGATGACTTTCAGGGGTTCTTAACCAATCTCTTTACTTCGCGTAAAAAGTCTTAGTTTAAAAGCTTTTTTGCTAAATATTGACCTGTGAATGAATCTTTAACTTTGATAATTTCCTCGGGTGTTCCCATTGCAACCAACTTGCCACCATTTTTACCTCCTTCAGGCCCTAAGTCAATGATGTGGTCAGCACACTTGATTAACTCTAAATTATGTTCCACAACGATAACTGTATGCCCTTGATCAATCAATGCATTCAAGGAAATCAATAATTTATTGATATCGTGAAAATGCAGTCCAGTAGTAGGCTCATCGAATATAAACACGATTTTGTCTTTTGTCACACCCCGACCGATAAATGATGCTAGCTTGATCCTTTGAGCTTCGCCACCAGATAGGGTAGTGGAGGGTTGCCCTAGTGATACATAGCCCAGTCCGACTTGTTGCAGTGGTTTGAGTTTTTGAACCATCCTAGTTTGTGCGTGAGTTTCAAAAAAACTGATAGCGTCATCCACGGTCATTTCAAGAAGTTGATCCAGTCTAACTCCTTTAAAATCGACTTCTAAAATTTCTTTCTTAAAGCGTTTTCCTTTACAGTGTTCACATTCCAAGACAACATCCGCCATAAATTGCATCTCAATGGTAATATTACCGTCTCCCTTGCAATGTTCGCATCTTCCACCATCTACATTAAATGAAAAGTGCTTGGCTTGATAGCCGCGATTAATTGAAAGTTGCTGCCTTGCATACAGATTCCTGATATCGTCATATACTTTAATATAAGTAACAGGGTTCGACCTAGACGATCTCCCGATTGGGTTCTGATCGACAAATTCTACGCTGTGGATTTTCTCGAAAGGTGCTTTGATCTGGTCAAACTGACCCGGTTTATCATTGAAAATTCCTTTTTCTCTTTGAAGGGCAGGATAGAGATTTTTCTTCACTAAAGTTGACTTTCCACTTCCAGAAACTCCTGTTACAACTGTCAAACACCCCAAAGGGAAAGCCACATCAACGTTTTTTAAGTTGTTTTCTCTATTACCGTTCAGGTTTATTTTACCACTACCTTTTCTTCTTTTAGTAGGAATTGGTATTACCATTTCACCACGTAGATATTGAGCCGTAAGGCTATTGGCACTACTTATTTCATCAATGTTACCCTCAGCAATGATTTCACCGCCATTGGTACCCGCCTCTGGCCCCATATCAATAATCTTATCTGCAGAATACATAATTTCCTCATCGTGCTCCACAACAATTACCGTATTTCCTAAATCTCTGAGACGTTTTAACACTTCGATTAATCGTTCATTATCGCGTGAATGCAAACCAATCGAAGGTTCGTCTAAAATATACATAGATCCCACAAGGGCGCTACCCAAAGAGGTGGCTAAATTTATTCGCTGAGATTCCCCTCCTGATAGTGTATTGGCTTTTCTGTTTAGATTTAGGTAACCCAAACCGACATCTTGAATAAATTTAATTCTAGACTTAATTTCTTTTAACAATCTATCTGCAACTTCGAGATCATAAGCTGAAAGCTTTATTTTATCAAAAAAAACTCCCAATTCATCAATGGGAAGCTTTAAGAGGTTGGCAAGTGTTTCACCACCAACTTTCACATTATTTGTCTCTTTTCGCAGTCGCGATCCGTTGCATTCATCACAACTAGTCTTACCTCTATATCGCGAGAGGATTACCCTGTTTTGAATTTTATAATTTTTGGCTTCTAGTTTACTAAAAAACTTATAAATCCCGGTAAAATAGGAATTTCCATTCCACAGTAGATCAATTTCATTTTCATTCAATTCGTAATAAGGCTTGTGTATTGGAAAATCAAATTTGTAAGCATTATCCACCAGTTGCTTGTGAAATTTTCGCATGCCTGCACCCCGCCACGGAGCTATGGCGTCATCGTATATCGAACGGCTAGTGTCTGGAACAACCAGTTCGCTGTCAATTCCTACAATATCGCCAAAACCCTCACATTTCTTACAGGCACCGAAGGGGTTATTAAAACTAAAAAAATGAACATTAGGCTGGATAAAACTGATGCCATCTAATTCAAATTTATTTGAAAATGTAATCTTTGTTTCGTTATCCAGTGACCAGAAAGCACATGCCCCTTTACCTTCATAAAAGGCAATCTGAATTGCATCTGCAAGACGCTGGTAGAAATCTTCCTCATGCCTAACGATAATTCGATCAACTACTAATTCAAAGTTTTTCTCTGGTGGAGTTGTCACTTCCTCTATTCGCTTTACTCGATCATCGATGAAAATTCGCGCAAATCCCTGTTGTTTTAATATATTGATTTTATCTCCTTTCTTTTTCTCGTCTGCCACATCGATAGGGGCAAGGAGTAGTAATTTATCGCCATCTTTACAATTTGCTTTGAGATATTCTATGACGTCATTGACATTGTCACTCTTAACTTCTTGACCAGAAATTGGAGAAAATGTACGACCGACTCTTGCATACAGCAGCCTGAGGTAATCGTATATTTCCGTTTTTGTACCCACAGTTGAACGTGGATTACTGGAAGAAACCTTTTGCTCAACGGCAATGGCAGGTGCAATTCCTTGGATATCATCTACTTTGGGTTTGTTGAGTTTTCCCATGAACTGTCGCGCATAAGAGGATAAACTTTCCACGTACCGCCTTTGTCCTTCAGCATAGAGAGTATCAAAAACCAATGAGGACTTTCCCGATCCTGAAAGACCGGTAACAACCGTTAATTGATTTCTAGGGAAAACAGCGTTTACCCCCTTCAGGTTGTGAAGCTTTGCTCCCTTTACAATAATGTACTTTTTGGTGTCTAACTCAAGGATTTCCCGCATTGCATCGAATCAAACCTTAAAAATACAACTTATCTCTCTTTACTTTAATACCTGTAGTTGAATTTTACATTAAAAAAATAACTTTTGATTATCTCTCAAATATTAATTAAATTTGTTCAAAAGAAACGCTTATAGTATAAAACTACTTTTTAATTATTTCGTATAACAAATCAGTTAACGCTAAAAAAGTAGTTTATGCAATCTTACGCTCATCTTACCGACGCTCACCTAGTTAATAATTATATTCATGGCGATGAAAAATCCCTTGAAATTTTGGTTTACAAGCACAAATCAAAAATCTACAATTTTATTTTTTCAAAAGTTTTTGACCGAGATATTGCGGAAGATATTTTTCAAGAAACTTTTATCAAAGTCATTAAAACCCTAAAAAATGGTGTTTACAATGAAGAGGGTAAATTTTTATCTTGGGTGATGCGTATTTCACACAATTTAGTCATTGACTTTTTTAGAAAATCAAATCGTATGCCCAAATTTGAAGCAAGTGACGATTATGATGTTTTTCAGTTTATTAAAGACGGTTCACCCAATGCAGAAAATAAAATGATTGATAATCAGGTAATTAAAGATCTTCAAAATTTAATCTTAAAGCTTCCCGAAGATCAAAAAGAGGTGCTCAATATGAGACTTTATAGAGATATGAGCTTTAAAGAAATTGCTGAAATTACCGGTGTAAGTATCAATACAGCGCTAGGAAGGATGCGTTATGCCATCATAAATATGAGAAAAATGGCGCAGGAGAATAAAATTATTTTAAGTCAAGAATAATTTTTTCAAAATAATTGCGTTTTAAAGTAAACACTATTCTATGGTGCAAAATTACTTTAAAGAAAATTCCGTTAACAACCAACCCAGACCGATTGTCATTCAACGTATTTTGGCTTTCTCTAAGTTTTATCCGATTACCAAAATACAACATGAGGAGCTTCAAAAACAAGTTTAACCCCTTGTTTTAAAATACTCTTTCAGGACAGTTTTTCTACCTATGGTTTTTGTAATGTGATCCTTTTCCAGGTCCCAACCCCTGGCAGGACAGTATTCGCGTCCATACCAAATGATTTGAAGGTGTAAGTCATTCCATTTGTCCTTTGGGAAAAGTCGTTTGGCATCCTTCTCTGTTTGTACTACGTTTTTACCATTGGTAAACCCCCAACGGTACATTAATCGGTGAATATGGGTATCAACTGGAAATGCGGGAACTCCAAATGCTTGGGACATTACAACGCTTGCAGTTTTGTGCCCAACAGCTGGCAACGCTTCCAGTGCTTCAAAACTTTGGGGTACCTCACCATTGTGTTGATCAATCAAAATATGAGACAGTTCATAGATTCCTTTTGACTTCATTGGAGACAATCCAACGGGTTTGATAATTTCACGAATTTCACCCGCACTCAGTTTAATCATTTCATAGGGTGTTTTCGCTTTTTTAAACAACAGCGGAGTAATTTGATTTACACGGACATCTGTACTTTGTGCAGACATCAAAACGGCGATCAATAGGGTGTAAGGATCGCTATGATTAAGGGGAATCGGTATTTCGGGATATAACTTTTCTAACGCATCAATTACAAACGCTACCTTTTCCTTTTTTGTCATGTGTATTTTTTGTTATTTCGAAGGTAAAACAAAAAAACAAAAATATGGAGACATTAAAAGTTGGAGATAAAGTTCCTGATTTTAGCACAGTCGACCAAAACGGAGATGCCGTAAAGCTGGCGGATTGGGTCGGAAAAAAAACAATTGTATTTTTCTATCCTAGAGCCAATACCCCTGGTTGTACTGCGGAGGCTTGTAATCTTAGGGATCATTATCAAGAACTAAAGGATCAGGGATTTCAATTGATTGGTGTAAGCGCAGATAATTCAAAAAAGCAGAAAAACTTTGCTGATAAGTACGAATTACCGTTTACCCTGCTGGCAGATGAGGACAAGGTTGTTATTGAAGCTTTTGGTGTTTGGGGGCCTAAAAAATTCCAAGGAAAAGAATATGATGGGATTCACAGAACCACTTTTTTGGTTGATGAAAAAGGATATATTGAAAAGGTAATTAGCAAGGTAAAAACAAAAGATCACACTGCTCAAATCCTTTCAGAGCTGTAAAGATCACTTGTCAATATTAACCTTTACACTTTTCCAACCAAACATATTGTTTTTAATGATCTTCTCGGCTACGCCATCGGGAAGCTGATCCATCCAGTCATCATCACCATTTCTGATTTTGGTCAGGATTTCTCTAGAGAAAATAGAGAGGTACTCGCTTTCATAGTCAAAAACATCGACGACTTTCCCATTGTATTTAAAAAACTTGTAGAAGTCTTTCATTCTGGGATGAAGCTTGAGGTTATTGGATGTTATGATTTGTCCTGAATCAAGATCTTTCATGGGGTACAGATACACTTTGAGGTTGTTGTGAAACATCTTACCAAAAGCTTCCAAAATACCTCCCTTCACATCCTCGTAGTAATGTTCGTCGAAAATCTCAACAAAATTACTGACCCCCATTGCCAGTCCCATCTGTTCTTTGGTGTATTCTGAGAGATAGTCAACCATACGGTAGTATTCCTTGAAATCGGATATCATAACGGTATGGCCCAATGAACCTAATAATTTTGCACGATCCATAAAATCAGACTCATCAATTTCTCCTTGAGCGGTCAGGTTGGAAAGCGTTATTTCAAAAATAACCTCTGTATTTTTTTCTTTGACATGTTGTTCCTTGATGAATATATCATAAGATTTTTCAAACATATCAATGTTTACCTTGGTCACAGGCCTAAAACTTCCTCTTAGAATCAAGATATTTTTCTTGTATAATACCCTAGCAGGTAAAATATTATTGCCTTCAGGGTTAAACATCACAGCATCTGTCATTCCGTTTTTAACCAGTTGCAGACTTATAATTCTGTTGTCAATTCCCTCAAAAGCAGGTCCTGAAAAGTTAATCGTGTCAATTTCAATCGCCGTTCTATCGATATGATCGTAAAGGTATTTGAGTATTTTTTTGGGTTCATGGTAATTATAAAAAGCTCCGTGAACAAGATTGACCCCCATAATACCGACCGCTTCTTGTTGAAGTCTAGCCTCAGTTTGGTGGAACCTCACATGAAGCATGATTTCGTTATAGGGTTGTTCTGGCCCAGTTTGATAACGAACACCCATCCATCCATGTCCTTTGAATTTTTTAGCAAAATCAATGGTAGCAACCGTATTGGCGTAAGCGAAAAACATTTTGTTGGGATGCTCCTTCCTGGGAATTCGATTTTCCAAAAGCATAATTTCCCTTTTCAACATTTTATGCAACCGCGTCTCGGTTACATAGCGTTTATCGTCCTCTTCACCATAGATGGTGTCACTAAAATTTTTGTCGTAGGCACTTATGGTTTTGGCAATGGTACCGGAAGCACCACCAACCCTAAAGAAATGTCTTGCGACTTCTTGTCCAGCTCCAATTTCAGCAAAAGTTCCATAGATGTTTTCATTGAGATTGATTTTTAAAGCTTTTCGCTCAATAGAAGGTCGCTTTTGAAATTCTTTATCTCCGGGTAGGGTGATCACCATAACATGTTTTATGATATAAAATTACAAAGTTTGTTTTATTTCTCATTAAATATTTACATTTGAATTCATGCTATGCTTAAAATAACTTTTCTCGGTACTGGCACCTCTCAAGGAATACCAATTATCGGTAGCAATCATCCAGTTTGCTTGAGCAAAGACCCCAAAGACAAAAGGCTCAGGTCTTCTGTTTTAATTCAGTGGGAAAATTTCAACTATGTGATCGACTGCGGTCCAGACTTTCGTCAGCAAATGTTAAAAATCGGTTGCAGACACTTGGATGGTGTACTATTCACCCATGAGCATGCAGATCATACAGCAGGATTGGACGATATCCGACCGTTTTTTTTTCGTCAAGGTGACATACCCATTTTTGCGACCGAAAGCGTTTTAGCGAATTTAACCGCACGTTTTGGTTATATCTTTGACAGTGAAAATAAATATCCCGGTGCACCAGCCGTAAAAGTGCATACCATTGATAAAAATCACAATTTCAGTATTGGCAATAAAGAGGTGATTCCAATCGAAGTGATGCATAATCGCTTGCCTGTCATGGGTTATCGTATTGGTAACTTTTCTTATTTGACCGATGTAAAGTACATTCAAGAGGAGCAATTGGAAAAAATCAAAAACTCGGAAGTGCTGGTGGTCAATGCACTGAGAATTGAACCCCATCCCACTCACCTAAACCTTGAGGAAGCTCTTGAACTTGTTGCGTCCCTAAAGCCTAAGAAAGCATATTTTACTCACATCAGTCACCTTTTAGGGTTTCATGATCAAGTGTCAGAAAAACTACCCGAAAATGTCTATTTGGCCTACGACAACCTGCAAATCAATACCAATTAGTATGAAGAATAAAATCACACTTTACCTGTTTGTATTTACTGCTTTAATACTGATTTTTCAATTGGTTAACTCCAAAAAGATTCTCGATGATATAGCGGGTAAGTTAAGCACACAAAAAATTGAAAATGACAGTCTAGAAATTACTGTTTTTAAGCTTCAAAGCCGATTAGACGAGGTAAGTGACTTCAACTTAGAGGGTAACGATTACGCCCTGGGATATTTCGAAAATATCAATTTAGACGATATCGCAAATCGCGTTAAAGATCAACTGTATGAAACCAACTTACTGAGAGAAAAAAATGATTTGATCCCTTATGCTGCGATGGATCGCACTTTTTTAATCAATAAAGTTAAAGTATTGAACCACAAATGGATTATTGCTGATTTTTCAGATGGAACGCATTGGGGAGAGTTGTTGCTCACCTACAAGATAGATCAATCAGGTAAAATTGATTTTGAACTCCAACAACATTTTTTGTACCCTACTCCAGATTAGTTGCTGAAATCCATTTCAAAATGGCTTCAAAATTTTCTTGGGAGACGTTGTGCCCATCTGGAAAGGTGTTGAAAATCACCGCTGGATTATTGAGTCTAAGCGATTCAATGCTGGACTTTGCCCAATCATAGGGGACCGTAAAATCTTGAGAGCCATGAGAGCCATAGGCCAAAACGTCGCGGTATTCTTCAAGCGGTTTTTCTAGTAATTCTTGATTGATATAACCGCTCATACAGACAGCTCTTCTAAAAATATCGGGTTGATCCAATAACAATGACCAACTGAGGATAGCTCCTTGACTAAAGCCCATCAAGCTAATATCACTGGGGTCTAGTTTGTAGGTTGATATAAAATAATCCATTTGATCCGATATTTTTTGGAGTGAAGTTTTAGCTTCTTCATTGTCTGACCATTTTCCCAAGTTGTCATCAAAATTAATTGAATACCAAGCCCCACCGCCAAATGGGGTTTCTAATGGTGCTTGTAGAGAGATTATGGTGTATTCCTCTGGGAGGTAATTAGCAAATGAAAATAGATCATCCATATTGCTGCCATATCCGTGAATCAAAAAAATAGAAGGACTTAGGTTTTCATTCTGTGTACTTTTTTTAATTCTATAGGTCAACATAAGTCTTTATGGGTTTATTGTCAACTGACCGTTGTTGTAGCTCCCCAGAACCTTTCCTTGTAACTCGATCCCCAAATAGGCGCAGTTTTTTGAAGTTGACTTTAAATCTTCTGCTTTTAATTGGTGTATTTTTTCAGGGTCAAACCAAGCCAAATCCGCCATTTCTCCCTCAGCAACTGAGGACGATTGTATTCCAAAACTTTCGCTTCCACGCGTAAGAAAACGCAATACATTATCAAGTGGAAAGATTTTAGACAACAATCCAAAACAGCTTTCAAGTCCAATGGTTCCTGGGGCAGCATGTTCAAACTCTAGTTTTTTATGTTCGATGTTTATTGGCTCGTGCATACTGCTAACCATATCAATGGTACCGTCCAATAGCCCCGCTTTAAGCGCTTGTTGATCCGATTTTGATCGGATGGGTGGAAATACTTTGAAGTTGGTGTCAAAGTCCTCTAAATGGCTTTCATTAAAGAATAAATTAGGAAGTCCAACACTACAACTCAATTTAAGTCCTTGTTTTTTCGCTGTTCTAACCAAATCGACCCCTTCCGCTGAACTGATGTTGGGAATATGGAGTTTTCCCTCAGTGTATGACAAAATTTGAAGGTCTCTGGATATTTGAATGGTTTCTGCTAAAGTGGGAATTCCCTTAATGCCAATTTTAGTGCTTATTATACCTTCGTGCATCGCTCCATTGGCAGCAATTTCACCATTGATAGGGTGAGAAAATATAATTCCGTCAAAACTTTGAGCGTATTGTAATGCAATTTTAAGCAGGTTTCCACTGATGAGTGATGATTTAAAGTCACTGAAACCGATGGCACCCTGTGTGCTCATATCGTAAAGTGATGCCAGTTGTTTTCCTTCGGACTTTTCTGTCAGCGCGCCGATGGGGTAGAGGGAGGTTGTTTTGTGCTGCCCCATTTTAATCAAATGACTAATGGTCGAATTAGAGTCAGGGACTGGCACTGTGTTTGGGTTGAGTAGAATTTTAGTGAAACCACTACTAGCAGCGACGTTTAATCCATTTTCTAGTGTTTCGCGTTCCTCATAGCCAGGCTCACCGAACGATACGCCGGGATCAAACCAACCTTTGGAAACGTGTAGGTTTTGGTGTTTTATCACTTTGGCATCGGCAGCATCGTTAATGAGTGAATCGATTTTAACGATTTTTCCGTTGTCAATTAAAAGGTCTTGGGTAGTAGAATGAAAAGGACTGGAGGGATCTAAGATGTTAGCATTTTTAAGAAGTATCTTCATCTAAGCTTCAGTATGCAACAAAAATATAAAATCAATGTTAATAAAAAGGGATATCGAGGTGACATTATTAATTAGAACTTTTCAAACACACCCAATCCAAACAAAGCGAAATCATATTTGACAGGGTCATTGGGGTCAAATTTTCTCAATTTTTTATCTAGTTCCATTAATGTTTTAGCGTCTTGTTGTTTTCGCTTTATCAATTTGAGTTTTCGGGCAATATTTCCTGTATGTATATCCAATGGAATGGAAAGTGCTGAAGGATGGATTTGTTTCCAGATGCCAAAATCTACGCCTTTGTTATTGGGTCTTACCATCCACCTTAAAAACATATTAATCCTTTTGGCTGCGCTGCCTCTTAGGGGGTCAGAAACGTGTTTTTGGGTTCTCGGCAGGTGGTCGATTTCAAAAAACACAGTCTTAAAGTCATGTATTCGCTGTTGTATTGGAGATTTACTCAAATTGAAAACCTTTTCCAGTCCTTGGTGGTTTTTATAAATATGCTGTAATGATCGCACAAAAGAAGTCAAGTCTTCAGCGTTGAACGTTCGATGAACAAAACCCTCAAAACTTTTGAGGTCACTTGCTTTGTGATTCATCACAAAATCGTAGGGCGCAGCATCCATGAGTCTCATCATTTTATTTGCGGAATTCAATATGCTAAGTCGATTGCCCCACGCGATAGAAGCGGTTAAAAAGCCAGCTATTTCAATATCTTCCTTCCTTTTAAACCCATGAGGGATTTGAATTGGGTCGGTAGCGATAAAATCTATCGATTCGTATTGATTGGCTTTAAAATCAAGAAAGTCCTTTAATTCACTTTGGTTCATGCTTTGATTTGTCCATCCCTTAAAAGGATTTTTCTGTCTGCCATATCCGCTAAGTCGTCATTGTGAGTCACGATAACAAAAGTACAGCCAAACTGGTCTCTTATGTCAAAAAATAGTTGGTGTAGTGCCTGAGCATTTTCGGAGTCTAAGTTGCCACTTGGCTCATCAGCAAAAACGATCTTAGGCTGGTTTATCAATGCCCTTGCTACAGCTACCCTTTGTTGCTCACCCCCAGAGAGCTCTTGTGGTTTATGATGAAGACGATCAGACAAACCCATGAGGTTCAAAAGTTGCTCCGCAGCCTGTTTTAATTCCTTTGGATTTCGTCCGCCAATCCAACCAGGGAGACAAACATTTTCTATTGCTGTAAATTCAGGAAGTAATTCATGGAATTGAAAGATAAAACCTAAATGTTGGTTTCTGAAAGCTGCTATGGCCTTTGGATTCATTTTGCTGACCTCACTTGCATCGATGGTCAATGAGGTATTTTTATCTGGCTCAGGATTGTCTAAGGTACCCAAAATTTGCAAGAGAGTTGATTTGCCAGCTCCCGAAGGTCCAACGATAGCGACGATTTCACCTGCCTGTATCTCTAATTCAATTCCCTTTAGAATTGTTAATTCGTCATAACGCTTACTGATATTACTACATGAAATTATTGTACTCATCGAATGCTCTAAAATGATGTTACAAATTAAATCAATTATTTTTTCCCCCTGCAATTGTTTTGTTTAATGTATCGGCATTCTGTTAATTAATTCACTATATTTGTTAAACAAACTTCTATTTATGATAAAATTCGCTTATTTCGCTGGTGGTTGTTTTTGGTGTACAGAGTCAATTTTTCAAAGAATAAATGGGGTGAAGTCAGTTATTCCAGGTTATATGGGAGGTCATATTAAAAACCCAGCCTACCGAGAAGTTTGTAATGGTTCTACTGGGCATACGGAAACCATCAAGATCACTTATGACCATACACTTGTTTCTTATGGTGAACTCCTTGAAATATTTTTCCTCACCCATGACCCAACAACGCTAAACAGACAAGGCAATGATGTGGGAACCCAATATCGATCTGCAGTTTTCTTCAACAATCTAGAAGAAAAAATACAAATTGAGGAATGTATTGCTCGTTTGGAAAAAGAAGCGGTTTATCCCGATAAGTTTGTGACAGAGATCAATGAGGAATGTCCATTTTATGAAGCTGAAAAAGATCATCACGACTATTATAACCAAAATAAGTCTCAGCCCTATTGTCAATTTGTGATTACGCCTAAAATTCAAAAACTAAAAGCTATATTCAATCAATACTATGTTTAATTATGAATGATAATTTTAATTTAGACACCCTTCCGATTACTGATGAAATTAAGGTCAACTTCAACAGAATCATTGGTTTACTCGGCGAGGATGCTAACAGAGAAGGTTTATTAAAAACACCATTACGAGCTGCTAAAGCGATGAAATTTCTGACTGAGGGATATGAGAAAGATCCTAAACAGATTTTACAAAGCGCGATGTTTAGTGAGGACTACAACGAAATGGTGATTGTTAAAGACATAGAATTGTATTCACTATGTGAGCACCATATGTTGCCATTCTTTGGAAAAGCCCATATTGCCTATATTCCTAATGGTAAGATTGTTGGTTTGAGTAAAATTCCACGTGTAGTAGATGTGTTTTCCCGAAGGTTACAGGTACAGGAGCGTTTGACAGAGCAAATCTTGGACTGTATCAACGATACACTCCAGCCTAGAGGCGTTGGTGTAGTCATCGAAGCATCTCATATGTGTATGATGATGCGTGGTGTTCAAAAACAAAATTCTACGACCACCACTTCTGGTTTTAGAGGGGCGTTTAAGCAAACCGATACAAGAAACGAATTTTTAAAGTTGATTACTTCGAAAATCAACTAGTCCTTTTCTTTAAATAGGAAGTTGAATCCCAACCGCTTCAGTATTTTTTTCTCGAATTCCCAAAAGAATTTGAACTGAAAAAATATGGTACCAACGATAATTAACAGTACTTGGTAGAGGGGAAAGATGATCAATATTCTTATTAAAGTATAAATTAAATCTCCGAGTTTAATCGACTCAAAATTAGTAGGATAGATATGCAGAAGTTCAAGTACTGGGACGGCTAACTTTGCACTGGTAGAACCAGTTATTGCAAAAACAATAAAGATGACTGCCAACTGTGAGTCGCTGGAAATCTTCCATTTTTCTTTTAACCGCTTAAACATTAAGCTTTAGCCTAAAATTGATTGAATCTGAGTTGCCAATTCAAGTCCAATACGGTCTTGAGCTTCTAGTGTGGCAGCACCAATATGGGGAGTTAATGAAATTTTAGGGTGCATCAATAATTTAATCTCAGGCTTAGGCTCATTTTCGAAGGTATCCAAACTGGCAAAGGCCAATTTTCCGCTGTCCAATGCATTGACAAGCGCCACTTCGTCGATGACACCACCACGAGCAGCATTGATAATAACTGCGCCCTCTTTCATCATATTAAATTCTTTTTCACCGATCACATAATCCTTTTGTGCTGGGACGTGAAGACTTATAAAATCTGAACTTTTTATGACTTCGTCTGCATCGATAGTGCTAATGGTTACCGCTAGTGAATCTCCATTAAATAAGGTAACGGGAACTTCAGCTTTATCGATAAACTTATCTGCGGCTTTGACTTCCATACCAACGCCCAATGCAATTTTGGCAACTTCCTGACCAATTCGACCAAAACCGATAATCCCGAGGGTTTTACCGCGAAGTTCAATTCCCTTTGCATAGGCTTTCTTTAAGCCCTTAAAATTAGTCTCTCCCTCCAAAGGCATGTTTCTGTTGGCGTCATATAAAAACCTAACACCACCAAATAAATGGGCAAAAACTAATTCGGCTACAGAAGACGAAGAGGCAGCAGGGGTATTAATTACGCTCAATCCCTTGTCTCTGGCGTATTCCACGTCTATATTGTCCATACCAACACCACCGCGACCGATGATTTTTAGTCCTGGGCAAGCATCTATAAGTTCTTTTCTGGCAGTGGTTGCGCTTCTGACCAACAAAACCACAACATCGTTTTCATTGATAAAGTTTGCCAATTGTTCTTGGGCAACATTGGTGGTAATCACCTCGTATCCCGTTTCAGTCAGTGCATCAACACCGGACTGTGAAATACCGTCGTTAGCTAATATTTTCATTAGTTATTAATTGATTAAGCTTTTTTTTCAAATTCTTGCATGCAGTCTACTAAAGACTGAATACTCGCTAGGGGCATGGCGTTGTAAATAGATGCGCGGTAGCCACCAACGGAGCGGTGACCTTTTAGTCCGCTGATATTGGCAGCATTCCAAAGCGGATCAAATATTTCGGAATGAGCGTCATCAACCAAATTAAAAGTGGCGTTCATGTTACTTCTGTCCTCCTTGTTGGCAAAGCCTTCGAACAATGGATTTCTATCGATTTCATTGTAGATCAGCTCGGCTTTTTTATCATTTTGTGTCCCCACACCAGCAAGACCACCATTTTTGGCAATCCATCGCAGGTTGAGCAGAACAGTATATACAGCAAATACAGGAGGTGTATTAAACATACTTCCAGCATTGGCTTGGGCTTCATAGTTCATCATAGAAGGAACGACACGACTGACTTTGTTAAAGGCCGATTCTTTCATCACCACTAGTGTAACCCCAGCGGGTCCCATATTCTTTTGTGCTCCAGCATAGAACAGGTCAAATTTGGAATAATCAAAAGGACGAGAAAAAATATCTGAGCTCATATCAGCGACCAAGGGAACATCCGTTTGAGGAATATCCTTGAATTGGGTTCCAAAAATGGTGTTGTTGGTGGTGATATGAAGGTAATCCAGATCGGTTGGGATATCGTATCCTTTGGGAATATAATTAAAGTTTTTATCCTTTGAAGAAGCAAGTTCAACGACTTCCCCGAGGATTTTAGCTTCCTTAATGGCCTTGGTTGACCATGTACCCGAATTCACATAGCCGCCTTTAGATTCCAGCATATTATAGGCTGCCATCAGAAATTGCAAACTTGCGCCGCCTTGTAAATACATCGCTTTATAGCCTTTTCCTTCTAGCCCCAGTAATTGCAAAGCCAAATAACAAGCTTCTTCCATGATGGCTTTAAATTCTGTACTACGGTGGGAGATTTCGATCAGTGATAATCCGATGTTGTCCAGCTCAATGACCGCTTTTGCAGCGCCCTCCATCACTTCCTGAGGAAGGATCCCTGGCCCTGCACTAAAATTGTGTTTTTTCATATAAATAAACAAAGTGCAAATATCAAAAGTTAAGCTTAAATACCCACTTAAAAAATATAATTTTTGATAATTTTTTTTAACAAACTGTTAAACAAATTTTTGCTTTAAAATTTAAAGCGTTTTTAGGAATTCGATGGTGTCCACTCCATCAGCATAATCCCATAGCTCAGGCATTTGGGTATGGCCAAAGGGCACCGCATTGGCATAGGCTTCGTTAGTGACCACACATTGAATATCATCCTTTTGTTCCTCCAGTTGCTTTTTTAACTGTTCAGGCGAATCATAGTATTCGTAAAAAGCACTGGCAATAGGAGAGGAGAGGGCGGTGTCTTCTTTAAGCATAAAAAAACCATTTTCGACAAAATCAAATTCACTCATCAAAAAAACAGCTTTGTTGTAATCATAGTTATTGGCGTATTTGTTGACCTCAATGCATTTGGAAAGTGGATAAATTCCACCAAATACTTGATTTAAGTCATAGCCCTTAGGCAAATAGAGTTTGGATACATTCCTGCATCCTAACCCGAAATATTGCAGCATATCCCTTCCCAATCCTTTCAATTCGGCTGCAGTTTCTTTACCGTTTAACACGGCTACCCCATTCCTGTTTTTTCTGATCACGCTGGGGTATTTCGCGAAATAATAATCAAAATAGCGGGCAGCATTGTTGCTGCCTGTCGCGATAACGGCCTCGAAACCTTCGAGTTTTTCTTCCGTAAAACGGGTCATCGACTTTAATATGGGGTTACTGTTAACCAGAAACGGAATCAATACCTTGTCCTTGGTCGCACACTTAACTAGCGCATTATTTCCACTTATCCAAACCGCGAGTAGGTCGTGGAAACCTACCATCGGGAGGTTACCCGCCAATACCAAAGCAATGGTTTTAGGGTTTTGGTTTTCTTTGAGCTCATAGGGGGTTAACCACTCTTGAATTTTCTCTTTTTTTAAGGCAACGCCCCAAGAGGCGATGGCATGCCTACATTCTTCCTTCTTAAACCAGCCGTTTTCCTGATGTGCTTTTTCAATCGCTTCGACAAAAGTCTTATACTCTGAATTATTTTCATCAAAGTTGCTCAGGTAAGCGCCCAGCGCTTCCAATGTGTTAATTCTTTGACTTAGTGTAACCATTTATTTGTAAAGAAGGATTATTGGTCTTAATTTTGAAGTCAAATTTAATTAAAGATATTCATTATGGCCATTATCATTACTGATGAATGTATCAATTGCGGTGCTTGTGAACCCGAATGCCCAAATACTGCGATTTATGAAGGGGCTGATGATTGGCGATATAAAGACGGAACTGACCTGACAGGCGACGTTGTCCTTCCCAATGGAAAAGCGGTTAATGCGGATGAAACTCAAATCCCCGTTTCTGATGAGTTCTACTATATTGTTCCCGATAAATGTACGGAGTGTAAAGGATTCCACGACGAGCCCCAATGTGCGGCCGTATGTCCTGTGGACTGTTGTGTCCCCGATGAGGATCATGTGGAAACCGAAGAAGAGTTGTTGGGCAAACAACGTTTTATGCACCACGATTAACAGCAACAAACTTTATGAAAGCAGGTATTGTAGGATTACCTAATGTGGGTAAATCAACCTTGTTTAATTGTTTATCCAATGCCAAGGCACAGAGCGCTAATTTTCCTTTTTGTACCATTGAACCCAATATTGGGGTAGTCAATGTACCCGATGAGCGTTTGGATTTTTTGAGTAAGCTCGTCAACCCAGAAAAGGTGATTCCCGCTACGGTAGAGATTGTCGATATTGCTGGATTGGTTAAAGGCGCGAGTAAAGGGGAGGGGCTAGGTAACCAGTTTTTGGGCAATATCCGAGAGACAGATGCCATACTCCATGTCTTAAGGTGTTTTGATGATGACAATATCGTCCATGTAGATGGCGCTGTGGACCCACTACGGGATAAAGAGACCATCGATATGGAATTGCAGTTAAAAGACTTGGAAACGGTTGAAAAACGCAAAGAAAAAATCAATCGCGCTGCCAAAACTGGTAATAAAGAAGCCCAAAAAGAACTGGAGATTCTCGAAAAAATAATCGCATCGCTCGAAAGCGCGCAGAATGTCAGGTCAATTGACTTTAGTGTGGACGACCGCGAGGCCTATGTAAAGTCATTACAGTTGATTACGGACAAGCCTGTTTTATATATCTGTAATGTGAGTGAGGACGCGGCTGCAAAAGGCAATGCTTATGTGGAACAGGTCAAAGCTGTGGTGGCAACCGAAAAGGCTGAAGTGCTGGTCTTGGCGGTGAGTATAGAAGCGGATATCAACGAACTGGAGTCTTATGAGGAAAGACAATTGTTTTTGGAGGACTTAGGCCTAACAGAGCCGGGATCGGCGAAGCTGATCCGTTCTGCCTACGACCTCTTATCACTACATACCTATTTTACGGCAGGTGAAAAGGAAGTCCGCGCCTGGACAATTCCACAAGGTGCCTCTGCGCCTCAAGCCGCTGGGGTGATCCATACCGATTTTGAAAAAGGGTTTATCCGTGCCGAAGTGATCGCCTATGCCGATTATAAAGCCTTAGGAAGCGAACAAAAGGTTAAAGAAGCTGGTAAAATGAGGGTGGAAGGAAAGGAATATACCGTCCAAGACGGTGATGTGATGCATTTTAGGTTTAATGTTTGATCATCGGTATATTCAACTTTATCTAAAGGTTTCCATATTATTTGTTTATTCTGCGCTCTTGCAATATTGCTTGATAAACAATAAAAAAGTAGTATTGGAATTAATATTAGTTGTTTCATTCTTCAAATTATTTAGTTTTTAATGTTTTCTTGAGCTTGGCTAAAA
>CAJWGK010000026.1 GCA_913030895.1 uncultured Flavobacteriaceae bacterium
TAGAGCATCTGCCTTCTAAGCAGACGGTCACAGGTTCGAATCCTGTCGCGTTCACAAATTTTTTGATACCCAGCACACTACTAGAATGGTTTTAGTGATTTCTTTGGTTAAATCTTTAAAGCATAAAAATAAAAGGTGTGGCGTGGTTTGATCAAGCTATCGGGCGTAAAGCCTATTCTTTACCCTTTTTTAAGTAATCATAATTATTTACCGCCCTTTTGATCTTAAGTGCAAATTTGATTAAATCATTGTAGGGGGATTCTTTGCCAAAAATGATCCAGTCAATACTGTACTGTGGAAAGGTAGTTGAGATGTTTTGTAGGGTGTAGTGGCTAATTGAAGATTTGTTCCTAATAGCAGAAGCGATTGAGTTTCTTCCTACCCCAACCTTTCTTTCAAAAGATGCAACAGATAGATTTTCATTTTCCATAATCACCAGCAAACGGTCGTGTATATTGCCCAAAAGGTCGTTTTGTTATAAAATTAGCCAAAGTTTCATTTGATTATCTAAATGACAAATAACTCGGTGAGTTAATTCTGTTCCTGTCTGAAAATCAATCTATTGTAGTTGTTAAATAATTAAAAGGTTGACAAATAATGATGTTTATCTGATAATTTATTTAGATTCCGATAACACTTTTAAAATCTGTTTTAAAAGATGGGAATGTTCTCTAAGCTGGGCTAAGACGTCTCTATCAGTGGTTTTTTGTTCGATCGTACGAGTTTTGTTTAAGTATTTCATAGTAATTTGGGTTTAATTATCTATTAAAATTAAAAAAATAGTTTTAGATTCTGCTCCAATAAAATTTAATTTAATGAAATTCGACCTATTGCGATTTAATCGCTTCAATTTTTTTAATCTGCCGGCTGCTTGGTGGACGGGTGTCAGGGTAACCCATCTTGATAAGAAGGTGGCTGAAGTTTCGGTAAAGCATCGATGGATCAATCAAAATCCGTTTGGTTCAATTTTTTGGGCAGTCCAAGGAATGGCAGCCGAGCTTTCTACCGCAGCCTTTGTGATGACAGCGATAAAAAAAACAGGACGACCCGTTTCGATGTTGGTGTTGACCGCCAGTGCAAGCTTTAAAAAGAAAGCTAAGGGATTGATAAAATTCCAATGTGATCAGGGTTTAAGTGTATCCCAAATCGTTGAAAATGCTGTAAAAACGGGTGAACCCGAAAAATTTATCCTCAGATCAGTGGGAACGGATGAGGACGGAAATGTCGTTTCTACCTTTGAATTTGAGTGGAGTATAAAAAGAAAATAAGTATGAAAAAAGATTTTTACGAATCGTTAGAACTGCCTGTAATCGCAGCGCCTTTGTTTCTCATTTCAAGCCCTGAATTGGTGATTGAATGTTGTAAGCATGGTGTGGTAGGTACTTTTCCAGCGCTCAATCAACGCACCACCGCAGGCTTTGAGGAATGGGTGATTCAGATCAAAGAAGCACTGGCACAATTTGAAAAAGAAACGGGAAAAAAAGCGGCACCTTTTGGTGTCAACCTAATAGTTCATCCTACCAACATCAGGGTTCAGCCAGATTTGGAAATATGTGTCAAGCATCAAGTACCGTTGATCATCACTTCCTTGGGCGCAGTCCCTGAGTTGGTAGATGTGGTGCATGGTTATGGCGGACTGGTTTATCACGATATTATCAAAAAACGCCATGCTGAAAAAGCAGCAGCAGCAGGTGTTGATGGTCTTATTTTGGTGGCTGCTGGTGCGGGTGGGCACGCGGGTACGCTGCATCCTATTCCACTGATTAATGAAATCAAGAAGATTTTTGATAAAACGATTGTCTTATCGGGTTGTCTAAGCAATGGAAATGATGTTGCCAGTGCCTTGCAGATGGGTGCTGATGTCGCTTATATGGGAACGCGGTTTATCAATGTAAAGGAGAGTAGCGCAGCGCAAGACTACAAACAGATGATTATGGAAAGCTCCGCCGAAGATGTGGTTTATACCGCTGCGGTTTCGGGGGTCAACGCCAGTTTTTTAAGACCTAGTCTCGAAGCAATGGGTATCACCGAAGATCAGTGGAAAAACACAAAGCAGATAGACTTTGGAAGCGACTCAGATGGCATCAATGAAGAAGCTAAGGCTTGGAAAACGATTTGGTCTGCCGGACAGGGGGTTTCATCGATTGCTGATACGCCCGCAGTGGCTGATTTGATTCTTAAACTCAAAGCGGAGTTTATTGAAGCGATCGAAGCGCAAAAGCAACGCCTTGAACGGTATCGTTAAGTTGCGCTTTGCGACTAGCTTTATGGCGCTTATAAATTCTGGGTAAGCGATTTCACAATTTTATTGTCGGACAGAAATTCTTTTAAAATCACCCTTAGGGAGGTGTAGAGCGGAATGGCAACGATCATTCCGATTGTGCCCATCAGTGTGCCACCAGCAAGAATTACAATAAATATTTCGAGGGGGTGTGACTTGACACTATTGGAAAAAATATAGGGCTGACTGAAAATATTGTCCACCAGCTGCCCGATGGTAAATCCTATCATCACATAAATTGTTTTGGGAAGAATGACGGTGCTAAAATCAGCTTCAAGATTACTGGTCATGGTCAAAAACATCATTAAAAAAGCACCAAATAGCGGCCCGATATAGGGTATTAAATTGAGTAAAGCACACAGAAACGCAATCACAAAAGCGTTTTTTATTCCAAAGACCAATAGTATTATGCTGTAGAGTACCAATAGTATACTGATTTGTAGCAGTAGCCCCAAAAAATAACGCGACAATAAATTTTTGATTTTTTCAAAAGATTTTTTGAGTTTGTCTTCACTTTTGTCATTGACAAAAATTAAGATGGCATTTTCAAGTAAGCGACTGTCTTTGATAAAGAAAAATGAAATAAATGTCACCGAGAAAAGCCCCACAGTAAAACTTCCGACCAGACTTAAAAGGTAATTTAGAAACTCTGGAATGGCTTCTAAATTTTCGACATTAAAAAGACTTTTTAAAGAAGCTGAATCTTTAAAGTTTGACTCCTCGAGCTTAAAATAACCAGATATTTCTTTTAATAATTGATTTAAGTTTTCTTCCAAAGCATTCAGGTTGAGTAGGGAAAGATTTTCCCCCTGTTGTATCACTAAAGGAATAAACAAAGAAACGACCCCCAAAATAGTACTTACCAGCAGCAGGAGCGTGATGGAGGTAGCCAATAGGTTTCCAAACTTTAGTTTTGTTTTGAGAAAAATAACGATAGGTCGCCCGATTAGGGCAATGACGGCAGCCAACAGCAAATAAACCAATAATATCTTGAGCTTGAGGAAAATAAAAATCCCCAAAGCAATCAGCGAAAGCTTTAAAGTCGCTTTGACAATATTGTTGGATAAGTTGTTAGTTTCCACGGCTTAAAGATAAGTAAAATTAACCCCTGAATTTGTTAAAGTAGTTTCCTGAGCGTACCAACCGCACTGCAAGCCACTATTCCGGCGGTTTCTGTTCTGAGCCTTTGATTTCCCAATGAAATTTCTTTAACCGCATTGTTCCTCGCCATTTCAATTTCTTTTTCGGAAAAATCGCCCTCTGGTCCAATTAGGATGATCAAACCAGCATTAAGGTTTTTTATCTGATGGAGTTCTTTTTTTATACCCTCGCGACAGTGGGCAATGAGTTTGTTTTCAGCAACATCTTTATCCATGAACTTTTTGAAACTACAAGCTGGGTTTAATTGGGGGAGATGAAATTGAGCAGATTGTTTTATTGCGCCCACCAGTATTTTTTTCATGCGTTCTGGTTTAATCACTTTTCTTTCGGAGTGGTCACAAATAATAGGGGTGATTTGCGTGATGCCTATTTCGGTAACTTTTTCAAGGAACCACTCCATTCTGTCATTGCTTTTTGTGGGCGCTATGGCGATATGAAGATTAGCATCGTTGTATTTATGCTGATGAGTACTTTGATTTTTTGCGGTAACTTTTCTGGCCTCTGAATGTGTGATTTCCCCAACCCATTCTAGTCCTTTTCCATTGGTTACTGTGATTTTTTCACCAACTTTTTTTCTCAATACTTTGTTGATGTGCTTACTTTCCTCCGTGGAGAATGAAATGTCAAGTTGGTCAGCCTCTAAATGTGCTAGGTAAAATAGTTCCATAGCTAAAAGGTAAGTCTGGCATTAACGGATTGATCCATTGCACCGAGTTGATTTTGCATGTGTTTATAATAGCCTACCACGCCTATCATAGCCGCATTGTCAGTCGTGTATTGAAATGGGGGTAAAAACACTTCCCATTGCGCTGACGCAGCCTTTTCGTTTAATACCCTTCTGATTTCTGAATTGGCGGCGACCCCACCACCAATGACGACTTGGTCAAGGTTAAAGTCCTCTTTTGCTTTGGTGATTTTTTGGATTATGATCTGAACCAATGTTTTTTGGATGGATGCACAGAGGTCGTTAAGATTATTTGCCACAAAATTTGGATTTTTAGCAACATTGTTATTGATCAAATTCAGAAAAGCTGTTTTAACACCACTGTAGGAAAGGTCGTAATTTTTGACCTTTGGAATCGGAAATTCAAAAGCTTCCGAATTACCTTGTTTTGCCAATTTATCAATTTCAGGTCCAGCAGGATAGCGCAGTCCCATTGTTTTTCCACACTTGTCAAAGGCTTCTCCGATGGCATCATCTAGGGTAGTGCCAATTTGGGTCATTTTAAAAAAATCTTCTACCAATACCAGTTGGGTGTGTCCTCCAGAGATGGTAACACCAAGAAAAGGAAAACTCGGAGGCTGCTTTTCTTCGTTTTTAATAAAATGACAGAGCAGGTGCGCCTGCATGTGATTCACCTCGATCAGTGGAATGTCAAAACTCAACGCTAATGATTTGGCAAAAGCACTTCCAACAAGTAGTGAACCTAATAATCCAGGCCCACGGGTGTAGGCAATTGCAGTAAGTTCTTTTTTATCGATATTTGCAATGGATAGCGCACGCTGAACAACAGGGACGATGTTTGCCTGATGTGCTCGTGATGCCAATTCAGGGACTACCCCGCCATAGGCACGGTGAACTTCTTGGTTGGCAATGCAGTTGGAAAGGACTATATTGTCCTTTAAAACCGCCGCTGCCGTATCATCACAGGAAGATTCAATACCTAAGATATAGGTTGGTTTTTTTTTCATATTAGGCGACCCAATGTTCGAACAAAAGTAAAATTTTACCATTAAAAAGTCATATAAAATACCTGCCATATTATTGTTGTCCATCATTGGTTTGGTGATGTTGACCTTGGTTGTTTTGAGTTTGCCTTTTGTTCAATCTCGGATTGCAAATAAAATAGCTGCTAAAATCAATCAAAATTATAGCACAGCGATTCGTGTTGATGGAGTTGCCGTTTCGTCAACGGGTTCCATAGTGCTAAAGTCTTTTTTTATTGCGGATCATCACGCTGACACTTTGTTTTACGCTAAAAATTTTCAAACTGACCTTTACAGTTTTGGTAAATGGGCAGCTGGGGATTTGTTTTTTGATACCGCAGCTTTTAATGATATTTACTTAAAGGTCATTCGCTATGATGGTGAGGCTCAAAATTCGTTGGCTTATTTTTCAGAACAGTTGTTGTCTCATTTAGCGCGGAGGGACAGGGATCCTGCTTTTGTGAGGTTAAACCAATTAAAAATAACCGATGGAAGATTTTCTTTTACGGAAAACACCGACCAAAAACAGCCCATAAAGGTTGAGGATATCAACCTTTTGGCAACTGATTTTTTTGTTATTGACAAACATATTGAAATCGATTTGGAAGCTTTGTCATTCAACGCTAATCCATTTGGGAAGTTAGATTTTTTAAAATCTCAAGTTTCCATTAACCCTTGTATGATTGAATTGGATTCCTTTACCATCGGAATAGAAGGAAGTCTTTTTGCAGGTGATTTAAAGTTGGAAACTCCCGATGCAACAGTTGGTTTTTTAGATGATCGATCAACACTACAAATCCAGCTCCAAAAGGGAAGGTTGACCAAAGCGTTTTTGGAAAATTTTTTACCGATCTCTGATAGTTTTGAACCTGTAGATTTTTCTTTTGAAACGGATGGCTTTTTGGCAGATTTGAAATTAACGGATTTGAATGCTTCTAATCCTTATGTTAATTTAGCCGCAGAGATTAATATCAAAGGAGGTTTTTCTGAGGCTTTTCCACAAATTACCGCAAAAATCGACCGATTTTTTACAACGCCACAAAACTTGTCTTATTTTTTGACCCGACCCATAATGGATAAAATTCCATTACCAATGTTTGATTATGATCAAATTCAAATGTTTGGAAACACTACTTATAAAGATCAAGAATGGTCAAGCCAACTGAATATCTCAATAGACGATGGTGTGATTATTCAAAAAGGCGTAGTGCGTTTAAAAGACAATAAGCCAGATCGATATGCCGCAACTTTTGATATCGATCAATTTAACCTGAATCCCTGGGAGGAACGCTTGGGGAATATCGATGCTAAACTGTCGCTAACTGCCAATCAATTTCTCAGCGATTCCATCAACATAGCTTATGATTTAAAAGTCAGTCAATTCTTTTTTAAGAAAAAATCATTTAGCAATCTATCCATAGAAGGGGCTTATCAAGACAAAAATTTAAGCTCGAATATAGCGATTGCCGATACTCAAATATCGGCTGCGTCAGCCCTTGCGTTTTCGTGGGCGGAGGCGCAGCGAAAATATCAGTTAGATTTGAATGTGGCCCACTTAAACCTCAAGACGATAAATCAGGGTTTGGGTGATGATAAAGCCGATTTTTCTGGAGATTTAACGCTTTTTTTAGTCGGAAATTCTTTGGATGAAATTCAGGGTAATTTGCTGTTTAAAAACCTCAGTTTTGAAAACAGTACTGATACCTATGGTTACAATGATTTTATCATTGAAACTAAATTGATCGATGGCTTCCGAACCCTTAAAACAATCAACTCTAATTTATTTGATTTTGACGCGTCAGGGGAATTTCTATTGTCAGCTTTTCCAGATTTATTTCAAAATGCAATAGCCCAAGTATATTCTTTTATTCCAAAGAAAAAAGTCAAGCTAGGTCAAAGCTTAAATTACGATCTGAGCATACCTTCTGGAAATTTAAATCCATTTTTCCCTGAACTTACCATGGTTGACAATGCTATTTTTAGGGGCGTCTTATCTGCCGACGAGCGGGTATCAAAACTAGTGGTCAAAATTCCTAAAATTAGGTACAAGGGAATAGATTTTGAAAATATTGATTTCCAGCTGGATAATCAAAACCCATTTTTTAACACCTATTTGACCATTGGAAAGCTAGCTGCTGGCAGCATTCAAATTGTCGATTTTAACACCCTGAGTAAAAATGACAATGGAGGCTTGTTGTTTAGAACGGAGTTTAAGGGTGGGGATCAGCAGCTGAAGGAATTTAAACTCAACTATAGCTATTTATTGAAAGATCAGGTTTCAGTATTTGAATTAAAAAAATCAACTGGTTCCATTGGAGATAACCGCTGGTTGATTAATCCATTGGCTAAATCGAATCATCTGTTCTCCTATGACAATACCACCAAGCGTTTTCGTATAAATAGGTTTGAAGCCGTTTCAAGTAACGAGAAGCTGACATTTTCCATGAGCTACTTGAATAACGAAGATTACGATATTCAATTAATTACAGATAAGGTTTCAATTGAAAATTTAGGTTTTTCCTATAAGAATTTTGATGTGAAAGGGGTTTTAGATTTGGGGGTAAATATCAAAAGATCGCTGTCTAATAACACTTTAAATGTGGATGGTGTTGTGCAGGATTTTTACCTTAACGATTTGTCAATGGGTGCGCTTAGTTTTAATACCAAAGGCAATACCCAATTGAACGCTTATGACATTGATTTATTACTCTCAAATGGGGGAAATACACCACTTAGTGGAAAAGGAAACCTTTTGGACTTAGATAAAAAACCTCTTTTAGATCTCGATTTAAAATTTGATCAGTTTGACTTATCCTTTCTCAGTCCGATTGGCAATGGAGCGATTGAAAATATTCGAGGAAAAGTATCCGGAGCTGTCAATCTTAGTGGTGCCATTAACAGTCCTCAACACAATGGGCAGCTCATTCTGAATGATGGCGGTTTGGCAGTTACAGAAGTCAATACTGACTATGCCATAGCGGCTGGTACTAGGGTAAATTTAATGAATCAAACTTTTGATTTTGAGACTACTGCTTTCAAAGATGTGAAATTTGATACCCAAGGGCAGCTCAGCGGAAAAATAGCCCACCAAAATTTTAAAGAATGGAATTTTGATTTTAATATAATTTCAGATCGGATTTTGATGCTCAATATCCCTGAAGATCAAGATGCTGTGTTTTTCGGTGATGGTTTTTTGGGAGGTGAAGTAAAGCTTTATGGCCCATCAAAAAACCTTACGATTGATGTGGTTGGATCAACGGAGGAGGGAAGTAGTATAAAAATTCCGTGGTCTAAGGATTATGGCTTAGCGGACACATCTTTTATCAAATATGTGGACAAAAAAAAACTTAATGATTCCAATTATGAAACTCCGGTAACGGCAACCAATTTTAGGGGTCTTGAGATGAATTTTGAACTGGATGTAAACAACAAAGCCGAAATAGGGGTGGTGATAGACAAGGAATCTGGAAGTTATCTCAGTGGACGAGGTGCTGGAAATATTTTGATGGAAATCGACACCAACGGAAAGTTCAATATGTGGGGTGATTTCATCACTTTTGATGGCATCTATAACTTTAAAAACCTAAGTGTAATCGATAAGAAATTTAACCTTAAACAGGGAGGAACCATTGTTTGGGAAGGTGATCCGCTTTCTGCTCAAATGGACTTGGAGGCGGTTTATGTTGTTCCGGGTGGTGCCAATCCTGCATTGCTATTGGACAACCCTAACTTTAACCGAAAAATACCTACCGAAGTGTTGATTCGTTTACAGGGAAATCTTTTGAAACCTGACGACCCAATTTTTGAAATAGATTTTCCAAATACCAATGCTGTGGTAACCTCCGAGATCAATTACCGTTTGTCTGATCCGCAAACAAGCCAATTACAGGCCATTTCACTACTTTCTCAGGGTATTTTTATTAATGAAGTAAGTTTGAGCGTTCAGGGAATTACCAATAACCTTTATGAAAAAGCTTCTGATTTGTTTAGCAATATAATGGGGAATGACCAGGGGAAACTTCAAGTAGGTATCAATTACCTTCAGGGTGATAACAATCAGGTTTTGGATGTCAACTCAGAGGACCGACTGGGGTTGACGCTATCGACACAGATAACGGATAAAATTTTGATTAACGGCAAAATCGGTGTCCCTGTTGGTGGTCTTGAGGAGACCTTGATCGTTGGCGATTTGCAAATAGATTTTATTTTGAATGAGGAAGGCAGTTTGAAAGCAAAGGTTTTTAATAAGGAAAATGAATTTAGATATATTGGGGATGAGCTGGGCTACACTCAGGGCTTGGGTTTATCCTATCGGGTTGACTTTGAAACTTTTAAAGAATTGATTTATAAAATCATCAATGGTACCAAATTCGATAAGATTACTTCTAATCAACCAAAGTTGGATACGCCAAGTGAAGCCGGGATTAATTTTGTCAACAAAAATTAATTCAAAAAACCTTCGAACTTCTTAGTTAAATTTGGATTAATACTTAAATTTGACCACTTATATCTGTTAAATGCCCAGTAAAATTAATAAGATTGGTGTACTTACATCAGGAGGTGATTCACCGGGGATGAATGCCGCAGTTAGAGCAGTTGTTAGAACTTGTGCTTATCACAATTTAGAGTGCGTTGGCATCTATCAAGGTTATCAAGGACTTATCGACAATAACTTGGAGCCGATGAACGCAAGAAGTGTCAAGGATATCATCAACAAAGGAGGTACTTTTCTCAAGTCTGCGAGATGTCTTGAATTTAGGACTCCCGAAGGAAGAAAGCAAGCATATGAGAATGTCAAAAAAAATGATATTGATGCTTTAGTAATTATCGGTGGCGACGGTTCATTTACTGGGGCAATGATTTTTCAACAGGAATTTTCAATACCTGTGATAGGAATCCCCGGAACCATTGATAACGATATAGGGGGAACACGATTCACCCTGGGTTACGATACAGCACTCAATACCATTACCGATGCGATTGATAAAATTCGAGATACGGCAAGTTCCCACAACCGCTTATTTTTTGTTGAGGTTATGGGAAGAGATGCGGGTCATGTTGCACTCAATGCAGGCGTTGGGTCAGGAGCAGAGGAAATTCTCATTCCAGAAGAGGATATGGGGTTAGATCGTCTTTTGGAGTCACTCAAACGCAGCGAAAAATCTGGTAAAACCTCCAGTATTGTTGTCGTTGCTGAGGGAGATAAAACAGGTGAAAATGTTTTTGAAATTGCTTCGTATGTAGAAAAAAACTTACCCTACTATGAGGTACGAGTTTCCGTTTTAGGACACATGCAAAGAGGTGGTGTACCCAGTTGCTTTGATCGTGTTCTTGCCTCTCGAATGGGTGTGTTTGCTGTTGAAAGCTTGATGGAAGGGCAATCCAATGTGATGGTGGGAATCAATGATGACCAAATTACACTATGCCCCCTAGAGCAGGCAATCAAAGGGAAATCTAAAATTGATGAAAACCTGATAAGGGTATCTGATATATTATCTATTTAAACAAAAAACTAATTTAATTTAAACCTTTTTAAAAATGTCAATGAAAATAGGAATTAACGGTTTCGGTAGAATAGGAAGACTTGTTTTTCGTTCAGCTATGAAACAATCTGACGTATCGATTGTAGCAATAAACGATTTACTGGATGTAAATCATCTGGCTTATCTTTTGAAATACGACTCTGTCCATGGTCAATATGACGGCGAGGTTACTGTCGAAGGAAGTAATCTATTGGTCGATGGTGAGGAAATTAAAATTACTGCTGAGCGTAATCCTGCTGACATTGGATGGGGTGCAATGGGGGTTGATATTGTAGCGGAGTGCACAGGGATCTTTACCACATTAGAAAAAGCACAAACCCATATTGATGGTGGGGCAAAGAAAGTTGTTATCTCAGCACCATCAGCAGATGCACCTATGTTTGTGATGGGGGTTAATCATCTGGACGCTACTGCCGACCAGACCATAGTTTCCAACGCTTCCTGTACCACCAACTGTTTGGCACCCATATCAAAAGTACTCAATGATAATTTTGGAATTGCAGAGGGACTGATGACAACAGTTCACGCCACTACGGCAACGCAGTTTACTGTAGATGGCCCCTCCAAAAAAGATTTTAGAGGTGGTAGAAGTTCCTTGTTAAATATTATGCCTGCATCAACGGGAGCTGCAAAAGCGGTTACTAAAGTAATTCCCTCGCTTGTTGGCAAATTGACTGGTATGGCATTTAGGGTTCCCACTGCGAATGTTTCCGTGGTTGATTTAACAGTGAAACTCGATAAAGAAACTTCCTACGACGAAATAAAGGCTGCAATGAAGGCTGCATCTGAAAATGAAATGAAAGGTATCTTAGGGTATTGTGATGAGCCTTTGGTTTCACAGGATTTTGTCGGAGATAAAAGAACTTCAATTTTTGATGTGAATGCAGGAATGGAACTAAATCCTAGTTTCTATAAAATCATCTCTTGGTATGATAACGAGTGTGGTTATTCCAACAAGCTAATTGATTTGGCAAAACATATCCACCAACTGTAATACTTTTTCAATGATATTTGTTGTTGATAGTGGTTCTACGAAAACAGATTGGATTGCGCTGGATGATAAAGGAGTTGTTCTTTTTTCTACCCAGACGTTGGGGCTGAACCCTCAAGTGTTATCGAGCGCAATCTTAACTGAGCGAATCATTAATAATTATGATCTCTACCAAAATAGAGATAAAGTAACTCACATATATTTTTACGGTGCTGGCTGTGGTGTGGCAACGCCCATCAAAAGAATCGAAAAAGTATTTAGCGAGATTTTTGTTAAATCTGAGTTTTCAATATGTGAGGATACCTATGCTGCAGTTTACGCGACAACGACACCAAAACAAGCAGCCATAGTTTGTATTCTGGGAACAGGGTCAAATTGTACTTATTTTGATGGCGTAGCAATCGAACAGCGTATCAACTCTCTCGGCTATGTATTGATGGATGAAGCAAGTGGGAATTTTTTTGGTAAACAGTTGATCAGGGCCTATTATTTCAATGAAATGCCTAAGGATTTGGCAAAAGAACTGGAAAAACAATTTGACCTGTCTGCTGACACGATTAAGGAGCATGTCTATCGAAAAGAGAACCCTAATACCTACCTCGCTAAATTTGCACAATTCGTGATCGAACACAAGCAAGTTCCCGAGATGAAATCTATTATTGAAAATGGACTTCAGCGATTTATATCACATCAAATCCTTCAATTTGAGGATGCCAAAAGCATACCTGTCCACTTTGTTGGTTCCATTGCTTTTTATCTAAAAGATGAAGTGGAGGAAGCACTCAAGAAAAATGGATTGACCATCGGCAATGTAGTTAAGCGTCCAATTGATGGATTGGTCGCCCATCACAAAGCGTTACTGGATACCTCTTATATTTAGTTCTATTTTACCGCAATCATAGAAATTTCTACCCTTGCGTTCTTAGGTAAGGTCTTTACGGCTACTGTTTCCCTTGCGGGAGCAGTCTCATTTTTAAAATAACGACCATAAACCTCATTTACCTTTCCAAAGTCATCCATATTGGATAGAAAAATACTGGATTTTACCACGTGCTCAAATTTCATTTCTGCAGCCTCTAGCACATGCTCAAGATTTTCCATTACCTGTTGTGTTTCTTTTTTTATATCGCCTTCTACCAATTCCATGGTTTCCGCTTTCATCGGAATTTGTCCGGAGATGTATAAGGTGTTATTGACTTTAACTGCTTGATTGTAGGGGCCAATTGGTGAAGGAGCGTTTAAAGTTGAAATAATTATTTTTTTCATTCGTACAAAAATTTATCTGAGACTTCTATCTGGTTCTCTGTTTTTCTCATACTTGATATCACTTAAAAGCCCGGATTTTATTCCAATAAAAAAGTTCCAAGAAGCACGATTGCTGAAAGGGATCCAAGTGAAATCTAATCGCCAACTATCAAGATCCCGATTAAAACGCAATTGGGTGTAGGTAAATCCGTGGTTCTTAAAGTCAAAGCCTGAGGATCCACCGATTTTCCACTTTGGCGTTAATTCGACATCGCCAGAAAACATCAGTGAGTTATTCGCAAAATCGTTTTGTCTACGCGAATTGTTATAGGTAAGTGAATAGGTGAGTCTCAGTTTCCAGGGGATTTCTGAACGATAAGAAGGGTATTTTGTTTTTTCTTCATCTTCATCTTCCTCGTCAAAATACTGCTGATTTCCCCTGCCAATGGTATTTCCAAATAGGTCATCCGCTCTACCTCCTCCTGTAGTGTTTTCATAAAAGTCAAAGGGGTCTTCTTCCTCTTCTTCCTCCTCCTCTTCTTTCTTTTTATTTTTTCCAAAATCTTTACTTGAAAAACTGTATCCAGTATTAAGGTTAGCACTGGTAATTCTGAATAGTCCGCCTTCCTTGTCAAAGTGGAATTCATTAATTCTTTTATTGTCCTCATCTAGGGCATAGGGGTCTAGGGTAGCACCTATGTTTACAGCAATTTTTTTATCGAACAAATCAATCCCACTGGCAACTCTAACGGGACTCCATTTAAATTGATCTGCGATAAAATTATAACTGGTTGAAAAATTGAGGTTTTTTATTAATTGAATTTTTTTGAGTTCTGTTTTTGTCGTATCGGGATCGACAATTTTAGCCTCAAATACGTTGTTAATGCTTATGCCCATACTTTTGGAAATTCCTCTTGAAGGCCTGCCGTACAATCCTTCCTGAAAAGGGGTGTATTCCCTTGTATTCCCTTCTGCATCAATGATGTACTCATCATAATATTGCTCAAAACTTGGGGCAGTGCTATAACTTATTGAGGGACGTATAGTATGGCGAATAGATCGGATTTTTTTATCTTCTTTGAAATTTACGGTACCATAAATGGTGGTTGCCATATTTAATCCATAACTGTAAGTCCTAAAAGCTCTAAAACCGCTGACAGTGTCTTTGACAGCTCCGCCTACCACAGGATCATAATCATTGTACTTAATCGTTTTGGGTTGCCAGACCTCTCTATAGTTGATGCTAGCTGCCATATTAAAATGTTTAAAGACCTTAAAATTGGTACTAAGCGGAATAGTATGCTGAACGCCCGATCTGGAATTTTCAAACATTTTACTGGTGAATAAATCATCCTCTGTGGTGACGATTCGGTTTTCAGCTCTAGTACTATATTGGAAGTTGATATTTTGAAAAATCCCTTTTTTAGGTCTGTCTTTAGGTTCAAAGGGATAAATTCGTTCCATGTTTCCCTGAAAAGTAGGGAGGGTCAGGTTAACGCTTCTGGTGTTTGAGTTTTGAGATAAATTGGCATTAATTGACATATTAATATTAGGAGAGCCTGGAATCCTTTTTGAATATGAAACCGAGGAACTTAGCGTATTGTTCAGGAAATTAGGACTGTTTAATTGATTGACGGATTCTCTAAAATAATCACTGGTACCAAAGTTTACCGATGCAGAAAAATTTGAATTAGGGCTTGCTTTTGGGTCTTTGGAGTGGTTCCATCTGACATTAAAAACGGATGATTTTGAATAACCCGGAAGTCCCTTTTCTCCGTTAATTAAGTTTTCAAAACGCAAACTTAGACTTCCTCTAAAATTATACATTTTTCGATATTTGGTATCAACTCTCATACCATAACTACCGTTACTGTAGTAATCCCCAGTCAGAGCTAAATCATAATAATCTGATAAAGCAAGGTAATAGCCACCGTTTTGAAGATAGTACCCTCTGTTGTTATTTTCTCCAATAGTGGGAAATAAAAAACCAGATTGTTTTTGTTGAGAGGAGGGAAAATAGGCAAAAGGAAGGGCGACAGGTGTGGGAACATCAGCAATGTACATATTGGTAAAACCAGTTACAATCTTGCCCTTTGGTACCATCTTACCCTTTCTAATTCTAAAATAGTAATCAGCATCCTCAAGTTCTCCTCCTGTAGTTACCTTAGCATCTTTGATATAATATACAGAGTCGTTTTCCTTTTTGGTGAATGCTGCATATACATTCATGCCATTTTGTGCGGATTTTGAATTCCAAATTAAGGCTTTCTTGGTGTCAAAATTAAATCGCATTGAGTCGGGGTAAATCTCATTGTCGATTTGCTTAAAATATGGGACTTGAACAAGATTGCCCAAACTATCTGGAATACGACCAGCGGTTACTTCGTTAATCTTATAATCTAAAATGATGATTCCCGCCTTTAATTCCATACCTTGATAATACAACTCGGCTTGATCATAAAGAATCAACTTATTTTCTTTTCGGTTGATCCTCACATATTCTTTAGCATTATACTTTACTTGATCTAAAAGTGTAGGCTGTTTTGTAGGAATCGTATCAGTGAGAAGACTGTCTACTGGTGTTATAGCTTGCGCTATTTTAAGACCTGTTGTGGAATCCTCAATACCGAGTGAATCAGTCAGGGATTGAGATTGCAATAGGTTTAGCCAAAAAAGTATTAACAAACAGACTGTATAAAATGACTTTGATTGCAAACCGAATAGTCCTAAATTTGTGTTAGATCAATTATATGGATGCTAAAATTAAGGATATTTTTATAGTTGATTGCAGATTTAACTTTTTAATCAATGCTATTAAAATCAAGACTTAAGCTATTAATGGCTTTATTTTCTTTATTCGTTTTATTGGCAGGGATGTCAATACCGCTAAAGGCTGCTGTAATACAAGACCCCAAACCCTTTGTCGTTGTTCTAGATGCAGGACATGGCGGGCACGACAGTGGCAATCGTGGTAATGGCTATTACGAGAAAAATATTGCTTTGAATATTGCGCTGGGCATCGGAAAGATTCTTGAGAAAAATAAAGATATCAATGTCATATATACCCGTAAAACAGATGTTTTTGTCAAACTGGTAGATCGAGCAAATATCGCGAACAAGGCAGATGCAGATTTGTTTGTTTCCATTCACTGTGATGCTTTTAAGTCGTCCGCAGTTTTTGGAGCAGGGACCTTTGTTTTGGGTTTACACGCCAATCAAAGAAATTTTGAAATTGCAAAAAGAGAAAATTCCGTTATTTTTTACGAAGAAGATTATGAGAAAAATTATGCTGGCTTTGACCCCAATAACCCCGAGTCAGTAATTAGTTTAACCTTGATGCAAGAAGCTTACACCAATCAAAGTATTGAAGCTGCTGATGCAATTCAAAAAAGTTTTATTGCCAGCTTGGGGAGGAAAGATAGGACGGTAAAACAAGCGGGTTTTGTTGTTTTAAAATACACCTACATGCCCAGTGTTTTGGTAGAGGCTGGTTTTTTAACCAATAAAAACGAGGGAGCTTATCTCAATTCAAAAAAAGGGCAAAATGATATGGCCAGAGCGATTTCAAAAGCCATTATTAACTACAAATCAGACTTGGAAAAATCTGTAGCCGGCAGTGATAACTTTACAAATACTCCAGTAACTATCCCTGACAATGACCGCGAAAAAAAGGATATTTATTTTAGAGTTCAGATTGCAGCCAGCAAAAACGAGATTGATCCTAAATCATATAATTTTAAGGGATTAAGCCCTATATACCGTGCCAAAGAGGGAGGTTACTATAAATATTATTTTTCTAAATCAGAGAGTTATAAGCAAATCCAAAAGGACAGAAAGAAAGCGAAAAGACAAGGTTTTAATACAGCATTTATCACTGCCTTTAAAGGGGATGAAAAAATAAAATTATCTGAGGCATTAGATAATTGAAAACAATTATTATAGACAAAAAAACAGTAGATTTGTAATAATAATATATGCACTATTAGTTTGAGAATATCCCGAGAAATAAAAACTGCTTTTTTGGTTTTAGGAGGAATTGCTTTATTCATTTATGGATTTAGCTTCCTTAAAGGTTCTTCATTATTTGAAAATGATAAAATAATCTACACAGTTTACGAAGAGGTAGAAGGATTAGTCCCTGGAGCCAAAGTGAGCATTAACGGTCTTACTGTAGGAAAGATTACTGAGATTGATTTTTTATCCAACTCCACGAAGATACTTATCACCATGTCCATCAGGGATGAATTAAATTTTTCAAATAAAAGTACAGCCCTGCTTTATGAAACGGGATTGATAGGAGGTATGGCTGTCGCCATTCAACCGGTCTTTGATAAGGGAAAGGCAATTGTCACTGGCGATACTTTGATGTCTGAGGTAAAGCCTGGGCTTACCGAGTTAATCAACCGTCAGATTGAACCGCTACAAGCTAAAATATCCAGCATGCTCTCGAGTGCTGATTCATTGTTTTTGGGTGTGAGTAATGTACTGGATAACGATACTCAGTTAAATTTAAAAAATACCCTGGAAAATCTTTCGCTTACTACCAAAAACCTCAATAAAGCTTCCCTTTCTTTGATTGAAATTTTAGATGAAAACCAAACTAACCTCAATAATACCTTCAGTAATTTTGCCGATACCTCTGCCAATTTAAAATCGATTACTGATTCGATTGCTGACGCCAAAATTGCTGTAACGATAAACGAGTTTAATAAAACTGTTCAAGGTTTGAATGCCGTTGTGTCTTCCATCGAAAATGGCGAAGGTACCCTAGGGAAATTAGTTAATGATGAGGTTTTGTATCAAAATCTAACTAAGGCTTCCTATGAATTAGAAAGTTTGTTAGGTGATTTGAAAAATCACCCCAAAAGATATGTTCATTTTTCCCTCTTTGGAAAAAAAGAAAAGCCCTACCTACCTGAAGAAAACAACCAATAGAAGTGGCATACCTACCCAATATTTTTTTCGCAGCACTGTTATTTGGTTCAGTTTTTTATTTCAGAAGGAACCTGCTTTTCATAAAGAGAAATATTTTACTCGGTAAAGCGATTGATAGAACTGACCATTCAAAAGCGCGTTGGGCTAATATGTTTCGTGTTGCTTTTGGGCAATCAAAAATGGTATCCAAACCTATTTCAGGAATATTGCATGTAATTGTATACATAGGTTTTGTAATAATCAACATTGAACTTCTGGAAATTATCTTAGATGGACTACTGGGGACTCATAGACTTTTTGCTCCTTTTTTGGGAGAGGTTTATAATTTCTTAATTGCATCTTTCGAAATTCTTGCAGCACTTGTACTTGTCGCTGTAGTGATTTTTTGGCTCAGAAGAAATGCGCTAAAAATTCAACGCTTTTGGAAACCTGAAATGAAAGGATGGCCAAAAAAAGATGCAGATAATATTCTTTACTTTGAGATTGTACTCATGAGTTTATTTCTTTTAATGAATGCCACTGACTTATTGCTCCAAAATCAGGGAGTACCCCACTACATCAAAGCGGGTGTATTTCCAATTTCACAAATGATAACACCACTTTTTGCTTCACTTAGTGTTGATAACCTAATCATTTTAGAACGGACTTTTTGGTGGTTGCATATTACTGGGATTCTTATTTTTCTCAATTATTTATACTATTCTAAACACCTGCATATTCTATTGGCTTTTCCAAATACTTTTTTTGCGAACCTCGACCCCAAAGGAAAATTTAAGAATAACAAAACTGTTACTGAAGAAGTGAAGCTTATGCTTGATCCCAACGCAGACCCCTATGCAGCAACAGTCGATGGAAACGTGCCAGAAAAGTTTGGAGCTTCAGATGTCACGGATTTAAGTTGGGTTCAATTAATGAACGCTTACACTTGTACTGAGTGCGGTCGTTGTTCAACGGAATGCCCTGCAAACCAAACTGGGAAGTTATTGTCTCCTAGAAAAATTATGATGGATACGAGAGATCGTCTTGAAGAGGTAGGCAAGAATATCAATAAAAATGGCGTATTTCAGGATGATGGTAAACAGCTTTTAGATAGCTACATAACCAGAGAGGAACTTTGGGCTTGTACTTCTTGTAATGCTTGTGTTGAAGCCTGTCCAGTAGGTATTGACCCACTGTCTATCATAATGGATATGCGTCAGTATTTAGTGATGGAACAGTCAGCCGCCCCAAGTGATCTAAATAATATGATGAGTAATATTGAAAATAACGGAGCACCTTGGCCTTTTAACAATCAGGATAGGCTGCTTTGGGCCAATGATAATTAATTAAAAACTAAGTATGGAAAAAGAAGAAGCGGAAAGCTACTTACACAAAAAAGTTGAAAACGGAGAAGTTATTAGTCCTGTATTACCTGACGGTATAAAAAACTATTTGATTGATATTGATGGTACGATTTGTGACGACATCCCTAACGAGGAGCCAGAGCGCATGGCAACAGCAAAGATTTACCCAGATGCCCTGGAGACCCTCAATAAATGGTATGACGAAGGCCACCTTATTTGTTTTTTCACTTCCAGGGTAGAATCTCATCGCCATGTTACAGAGCAATGGTTAAAATCAAATGGTTTTAAATATCACAGTCTTTTGATGGGTAAACCCAGAGGAGGTAACTATCATTGGATTGACAACCACTTGGTTAAAGCCACACGCTACAAAGGAAAATTTACTGATTTAATTGAAAAAGAAGTTACCATCGAAGTTTTTGATGATGGTGCTGACCAATAACTTTCTGTTATGCACGTTCCAACTCTTGCCGAAATGACTTCCGAAGGAAAAAAACCCGAAATTTTATTTTGGGTAGGCTGTGCCGGTAGTTTTGATGAGCGTGCAAAAAAAATAACCAAAGCCTTTGTAAAAATTCTCCAAAAATCAGGTATCTCTTTTGCTGTTCTTGGTGCTGAGGAGCGTTGCACTGGTGACCCTGCTAAAAGGGCTGGTAATGAGTTTTTATTCCAGATGCAGGCAATGGCCAATATCGAGACGATGAATGCCTATGCTGTGACCAAAATTGTCACTACCTGTCCCCATTGTTTCAATACCTTAAAAAATGAATACCCTGACTTAGGCGGCAAATATGATGTTGTTCACCATACGCAACTTATAAACAGCTTATTAAAAGAGGAACGATTGTCAATTTCAGGTAAACATTATAAAGGAAAAAGAATCACTTATCACGACCCCTGTTATTTAGGGCGTGCCAATCAGGTTTATGAAGCTCCCAGAGATTTGATCAAAAAACTGGACGCTGAACTGGTGGAGATGAAAAATTGTAAAGCCAAAGGGCTTTGTTGTGGTGCCGGTGGCGCACAAATGTTCAAGGAACCTGAAAAAGGAAATAAAGACATTAATATTGAAAGAACAGAACAAGCGATAGCAACCCAACCTGAGATAGTTGCCGCCGCCTGTCCATTTTGTAATACGATGCTCTCCGATGGAATCAAAAACAAAGAAAAAGAGGAAACCATCGAAATTAAAGACATCGCTGAATTAATAGCCACTGCTGAAGACCTTTAATCATGCTAGTACCTTTTGATCAATTACCTGAAAATTCAAGAGTTTGGGTCTATCAGTCCAATCGCGCACTTACTGTTGATGAATTGGATTTTATAAAAAACACTGCCAATATTTTTTTAAAACAATGGACTGCCCACGGGTCAGATCTCCAGGCAGGGTTAGCTATTCCCTATGATCGTTTTTTAGTGATTGGTCTCAATGAATCCGTCCATGCTGCAAGTGGCTGCTCTATAGACGCCTCTGTCAGGTTTATCCAAGACTTGGAAATCAAGCTTGACATTGTCCTACTTGATAAAATGAATGTTACTTATCGAACAAAGAATAACATTGAATACATACCACTTAAAGATTTCAGAAAGAAGGCTCAAAAAAAAGAGCTTAATCCCGATGTAATTGTTTTTAATAATTTAGTACTCGACAAAAGAGAATACGAGAGCCTCTGGGAGGTACCCGCAACATCGAGCTGGCATGCTCGTTATTTTTAAAAAATTTGATGCGCATAAATTTAGTTTTCTTATTGCTTATTGCAGGATGTTGTTACGCACAACAGCCTGATCCTTTGTTAGCGGATGACACCCAAAAACAGCATCAATGGGTCGATAGCATTTACAACAGGCTTAGCCTTGATCAGAAAATTGGTCAACTGTTTGTCCCTATGGTTTTTTCAAAAAAAGACGATCAACACTTTGAGGAAATAAAAAACTTAATAAAAGAACACCATATCGGTGGTTTAATTTTTTCATCTGGAACACCTTACAAACAATCTCAGTGGCTAAACGAATTTCAAACCCTTTCAAAAGTTCCATTGATGATAAGTATGGATGCTGAGTGGGGGGTAGGTATGCGCTTGGATTCAGTAGTTTCATTTCCTTGGAATATGACGTTAGGGGCATCGAGAGATAAAGAAATTATTAAAAAAATTGGAGAGAGAATGGGTGAGCAAGAGCAACTTTTGGGGATACATTTGAGTTTTTCTCCAGTGGCTGACATTAACACCAACCCTTTAAACCCGATTATTGGCAACCGTTCTTTTGGTGAAAACCCAAAAGCAGTTGCTCGGCAAGGTATCGCTTTAATGAATGGTCACCATCAGGCTGGAATACTCACCAGTGCAAAACATTTTCCAGGTCACGGGGATACAGAACAAGATTCTCATCTGACATTGCCCACAATAAATTTTAGTAAAGAAAGAATTGAATCAAATGAACTCTATCCATTCAGAAAACTCATCGAGCATGGCGTAAGTTCTGTTATGATTGGTCATTTGAAAGTCCCTGCACTAACTGAATCAAATGCACCTGCGTCACTTTCAAGTAAGCTTGTTACCGAGATTTTAAAAGAAAAAATGGGATTCAATGGTTTGGTAGTAACCGATGCGCTAAATATGAAAGGGGCATCTAAAGGTGTTGAGGGGAATATTGATCTAGCGGCTTTTATGGCAGGAAATGATTTGCTGTTGATTTCATTAAATATTCCTGAGGGAATAGCGGAGATTAAGGCTGCATATCACAGATCTGATCTGGTCAAAAAAAGATTAGAGGTCTCTGTAAAAAAACTATTGAAGGCAAAATTTAAAGCGGGATTAGCCGATAAGAAACTGGTTAAAAGTGAAAAATTATTTGAAAAACTAAATACTCCCAAGGACACTCTTTTGATTAAGGAAGCCTTTGGTAAAAGTATCACACTTGTCAAAAATAACAAAGATCTGATTCCATTGGATCCAAATCAACATTATTCCTACATCCATTTGGGTGATGCCTCTGGGAAGGTCTTTATCGACCAATTACAGCAAAGTTTCTCTATTGAAACTATTGACCACAACACAGGTGCTGAAACCTTGGAACAGCTTGAAACTGACGCAAAGGTCATCATTAGTTTTCATCGCTCCGATGCCAATCCTTGGAAAGACTATAGTTTTTCAGCGGAAGAACTAGACTTAATTGAAGCCATAGCGGAAAAACATGAAGTTATATTGAATTTATTTGTCAACCCCTATGCACTTCAACAACTACCTACTGTCGATCGTATTGAGTCAATTTTGATCAGTTACCAAAACAATGACATAAGTCAAGAAATTAGTGCTCAAATGTTGGCGGGACTTCAGCAAATCAATGGTGCTTTGCCCGTCAGCATTAATCCATATTTTAAAGCTGGACAAGGAATTCAGCTTCCTGCTAAAAACCTCTTCACAAAAGTGGCGCCTGCAAAAATGGGTTTTGATCCAAAAAAACTAAATCGAATTGACACTTTTGCCCAAAATGTCATCGACTCAACAATGACACCTGGAATGCAAATATTTATTGCTAGGAAAGGAAAAATGGTTTACCAAAAAAGTTTTGGTCATCATACCTATGCAAAAAAAGTAGCTGTAAAGAATCACCACGTTTATGACTTAGCGTCACTGACAAAAATTTCTGCCACTTTACCCCTGATCATTAAGGCAATTGATAAGCGAAAATTTACTCTGGAAAATACTTTATCTGATTTGATTCCTGAGTTAAAAAACACCAATAAGGCCGATAGAAGCCTAAAGGCTGTTTTATCTCACTACGCTGGGCTAACCCCTTGGATCCCATTTTACAAAAACACGCTTGACCGTAACGCTAAAATTAAGCGGAAATATTACAGAAAAAAAGAAAGAAGAGACTTTCAAATATCGGTTACAGACGAATTGTTCCTAAAAAACAGTTTTAGTAATCAAATCAATGAAATGATTTTTGATAGCCCGCTTTTAGATTCGATTAGCTACAAATATTCAGATTTACCCTTTTATATTTTCAAATATTATTTCGAAAAGCAAAACAAAAAACCTCTTGATGAGTTGGTTACTGGTGCTTTTTATGAACCACTTGGATTAAAGCGAACCTTATTTAACCCTAGGAATACCATCCCCTTGAATGAGATTGTTCCTTCTGAAGAGGACAAATATTTTCGAAATACGACTTTAAGGGGCTTTGTCCATGATATGGGTGCTGCCATGCAAGGCGGTGTGGGCGGACATGCGGGTCTTTTTTCAAATGCCCTTGAAATTGGAAAAATAATGCAGCTCTATTTAAACAAGGGTTTTATTGACGGGAAAAAATATTTTGATCCAGAGAGCTTTGAACAATTTAACCACTGCTACTATTGTTCCGAAGGAAATCGCAGGGGAGTGGGTTTTGACAAACCCCAACTGGAGGGTGAAGGTTCAACGTGTGGGTGTGTTAGTCTTTCCAGTTTTGGTCATTTGGGTTTTACTGGAACTTATGCTTGGGCTGATCCTGAGGAAGAGCTGATTTTCGTATTTTTATCAAATAGAACCTATCCAACCATGTCAAACAACCTTCTCGGTGAGCACAATATTCGTACTCGGATGCAAAAGCTTGTCTATGAGGCATTAATAAAATAATCAGCTATTGAAAATTGTTATCGTTTGCTATCCTACTTTCGGAGGTAGCGGTGTAGTCGCTACCGAATTAGGGCTTTATCTTTCTAAAAAAGGTCATGAAATTCATTTCATCACATACAAACAACCCGTAAGGATACAGAATTTAACTCCACTGTTACACTTCCATGAAGTTCATGTACCTACCTATGACCTGTTTAAGTACCAACCTTATGAATTGGCATTGTCAAGTAGAATGGTTGAAATTGTTAAAAAGTACAAGATTGATTTACTTCATGTTCACTATGCGATTCCACATGCATACGCTGCTTATATGTCCAAAAAAATGTTGGAAGACGAGGGAATTAGTATCCCAATGATCACTACGCTACATGGAACGGATATTACACTGGTGGGGAGCCATCCTTTTTATAAAAAAGCGGTTCAATTTAGCATCAATAATTCCGAATATGTAACTGCTGTTTCTCAAAGTCTGAAAGAAGATACAGAAAGGCTTTTTGAGGTAAGTAAAGATATTCGTGTCATTCCCAACTTTATAGATTTATCAAAAACCCATCAAAGAAATGTGCCTTGTAACAAAGATGTAATTGCTACTGGAGATCAATTTGTGATTACACATATCAGTAACTTCAGGCCATTAAAGCGGATTATTGATATTTTAAAGGTTTTTGAAAAAGTAAGAAAAAAGCTCAATGTTAAGTTATTAATGGTTGGGGATGGGCCAGAAAAAGAAAGGGCTAAGTGGTATTGTCGAGCGCATAAATTAGATGATTCAGTACTCTTCTTAGGAAACAGTAATGAAATTGACGAGATACTTTGCTTTACAGACCTGTTTTTACTTCCCTCCGAACAGGAAAGTTTTGGCTTGGTAGCCCTAGAAGCAATGATCCATAGCGTGCCTGTGGTTTGTTCTGATGTAGGTGGCTTGCCTGAGGTAGTTGAGAATGGATATTCAGGCTATTTATGCCCCGTTGGAGATACAAATGCAATGGCTGAGAAATCAATTTATATACTTGAAAATGAAGAACGCCACGAGCAATTTAAAAAGCAAGCTTATGAGTGTAGCAAAAAGTTTGATATAAAAAATGTAATTGTTCACTACGAAAATCTTTATGAGGAAGCGATTAAAATCAGTGATTAATCTACAGAGAGGTTAGGGCTTTTATACTCATCAGACAGTAGTTTTTCAGTTTTATTACCAATCTACTTTTTGTCTTTATTACGAAAATTAATAAAGCCAAAGGGAAATAACAGAAACAGCAACCAAATTCTCGTCAAATAGGAGATGAGAAGGGATGCCAAAAAAAATGTTATGGGCCAGAGCCACTTGTTGTTTTTGCCTGTCATTTATCAATCATTAATGCATTCACCTGCTGTCCAATCAGTAAGACCATTGATTTTAGCGAAACAGCTATTGGCATAAGTTTTTAAATCGCATCCACACACAGGCTGATAAATTTCGATACAGACTTGATCGTGACTTATTAAATTCGGATCAATACAGCCTTGTTTCTCTTCATTCTTTTCGCAAGAAATACCTACCACAAGCAATACAATAAATAATAAA
>CAJWGK010000027.1 GCA_913030895.1 uncultured Flavobacteriaceae bacterium
ATAATTGAAATTTGAAGTCCAGGTTCTAGGTCTTCTACTTCAATGGCACAGTCAGTAGATGAGGCTGTATTTGTTGCTTGACCTGTATTTTCTATCGTAAGTGTAAAAGAATCTGTCAATGTCTGATCTTCATAGAATAGAGTAATCATAATTGGATAACTACCTGCTGTTCCATTGGCAGGGGTTCCTACTAGTTTGTAATCAAATGTACCATCAGTATATTCAAGCGTTAGACCGTTTGGAATATTATCAGAGCTGATAATATTAATTTGATCTGCGATCCCTTGATCAATGAAACATTGGTCAGGCAAGCCGTAAATGATGCCATTATAAGCTTGTTCTCCTGCAATTAGTGTGTAATCATGAATTTCTTGTTCCAGCGATAATTGACAAGTGATTGTTGAGTCATTTGGGCAACTTCCCCAAACGGGAATGAAATTATTATCGATTATACCATTGGTGTTAAAATCTGTATAGGTCGTATTTGGAACACACCAACCTGAAAGGTCTTGATTAAATTGACTAGCACCTGAAAGCATGCTACCCATATTGGTTACGTTGGAGGTATTCCAGCCACTAATATCTTGATTGAAATTTCCGGTATCCCTTAGCATGCTGTACATATTTGTAGCACTTGAAGTATCCCAGTTACCAATGTTTTGATCAAAAGTATTTGCACCCATAAATGTTGCACTAAATGAGGTGACATTTGAAGTGTCCCAACTACCAATATCCTGATTAAAGTTACCAGCATACTTAAACAAATTATTCATTGTGGTTACGTTGGAGGTATCCCAAAAACCAATGTCTTCGTTAAAGGTCGAATTCGATGAAAAAAGATCATTCATGTTGGTGACCAGGGTGGTGCAGAGATACCAATTTCCCGTGCCGTTGTTCCCACTTGTGATCTCACTTGCAATGGAAGTATCATCCACAACAGTATAAACGATGCCATCTATGGTTTCGCTGACACCAACAGATGCGTCTGGACACTTACAGGTTCCGTTTTCAAAATATATTAAGGGATCTACTGAGGATGGAGTCGATCCGCTTATAGATTCGATTTCTTCACCAAAAATTTCGTCTAACCTTTCTCCCGTCGATTCAGTCGTGGCTATTTTGATATTTGAGATTTTTCCATTAAACCATATTGGATTATCTCTAATTTCTCCCCCAGCTTCAAAAAATGTATTGTTTAAGTAGGAATAATCCAAAAATCCATCAAAAAAATATTTTCCTGTTGTGACTTGCGAGATAAACTCATTATTAAAATCAAAACCAGAAAAATACTCAGCACCATTATAGTACTTGACATCGTTCAGGATAATAAAGTCCCTTAAACTTCCACCGAGATCATCAATGATTGATTTATGCCCCACATAACTAATGGGGCTGTTTACATCTGTATGTAAAATAAGGTTAGCATTTGACTTAAAATTGGAAGCAAAATAAAAGAATAGTGCTAAAGCGATATTTAAATTACGATGATAATTTAATAACTTAAGGGGCATCTTGTTTATTATATTAGTTTAAAACTACTTATTAAAAACAAATATAACCAATTTAAATCAGAACTTATTTGGCTGGCTTAGGGTCTCAAGTTGATTTAAAAAACAGATGATTAGGGCATCACAGAAGTTAGATCAAGGGTATCTTTAAATTCCTCCTGAAGCGATAGCAAATCACTAAATAAATTTACTTTAATATCATTGTAAAGTTGATCTGAGGATAAATCATTTATTTCCAACGGATCATTGGTTAAATCGAACAGAAGTGTTTTATTTATTTTTGGATAGACGATAAGTTTAAATCCATCTTTCCTTATCATTCTTTGAAAATCGATATAGGCACCATAAATACCATTTTTGTATATTTTCTCTTGGCTTTCCCCCTTTGCTAACTCCAATAGGCTGTGAAATTCCAATTCATCTGAAGGTGGGACATTTGCCAACTCCAGACTGGTAGCCATTATATCTTGAAGGTAGATTTCCTGCTCAATTTTTTTATTTTTAGGGATATCAGGTCCAGTGACTAGCAGCGGAACCCTAACGCTGTGGTCAAACATATTTTGCTTACCCAATAACCCATGCCGTCCGACAGATAAGCCGTGATCCCCAGTAAAAAATATATAGGTGTTTTTGTCTTTACCTGATTTTTTTAATGCCGCTAGAATTTCACCTATTTGTTGATCTAGATGGGAGATAATAGCATAGTACTCCCTTATATGCGATTTGATTGCATAAGGTGTTCTTGGAAATGGGGCTAAAGCCTCATCTCTGAGCGTTTTTGGATTTCCAATAGCTTCTTTATTGGGGTATTCAGGTAACCAGCTTTCGGGTAACGGTATATTTTCAATCGGGTATTGATCCAAAAATGATTTAGGTGATTGCCTAGGATCATGGGGTGCGTTAAAAGCCAGGTACATAAAAAAAGGATCATCCGTGGTGCTGGCATCATTGATAAAATCCAATGCATCATCTTTCAGTAGTTCACTCCAATGCTTTCCACCTTCCCAAAATCCTCCATTGAGGGTATCGTAAGCCACCCAGGATAGATCTTTTTCATCCACAGGCCTTCCATATCCTTTTTTATCCTCGTGGCTAAAAAAATCACCCGGCATACCTGGTTTTACATTCCTAACCGTTTGGAAAACCTCAGTGGGATTAATATTAACATGCCATTTACCACTCATGTAGGTGTTATAACCTTGCCTTTCCATCAATTTTCCCCAACTTCGCTCTGCCAATTCAAGATGTTCATTTTCTCCCCAACCGTCATTGATAGCCTTAGCATTCCATATCGTTTTTCCAGTGATAATCATCGATCTTGAAGCGACACAGACAGCACCACTCCATCCACCCATATTAAAGGCGTTAGTAAAACTTGTTCCTTGTTTAACCAGTCGATCTAAATTAGGGGTATTGATTACCTCATTTCCTAATGCATGGATGGCATCATAGGTGTAGTCATCTGCGAACAAAAATAAAATATTAGGCAATGGACTCTCTTTCTCATGGGTGGAGTTACTGCACCCCGTGTGTAGGAATAATCCAACAAATAATAATGTATGTCTGATTTTAAACATGTTTAAATACATTCTTAAAGTTTAAATATTTTATCCATTAAAATCCATTTTTCTCCAGGTTGCGCAGCTGAAATTGATTTTTGAAATTGAGACATTAGTTCTTCCCATTTCATAACGAATGGATTTTGGCTATCCATTTTATGTTTCTTTTCAAAACTGAAGTCATCCATCGTTTCCATAATCATAAACAGACGATCAGCCACTTGATAAATTTCCATAGCTATAATCCCGCTGTCTTTTATACTTGATTTTATCTCTGGCCAAACCTTTTTGTGGTGGTCAATATATTTACTGATCAGTAATGGATCATTTTTCAAGTCTAGTGCGAGACAGTATCTTTTCATTTTAGACTTGTTTTGAAATAACTCGACCGTAGTAGGCGATGAATAAAAAACAAAGAAGCGGGAGAACAAATGAAAAATTCACTTCAGCGACCCCTAGGATTTGTAAATCATCAACATCACTTCCTCCCATATCAATGATCATCCCCTGTAATTTCGGCATTAAGGCACCTCCCACAATTGCCATTACCAAACCAGCAGCACCGATTTTAGATTCCTTTTCGTCCAAATCTTCCAGCGCGATTCCATAAATGGTTGGAAACATTAGGGACATGAAGAATGAGATTCCCACTAAAGCATAAAGCCCAAAAACCCCTTTAATAAACACGGTAGCAAAACTAAAAACTCCAGCTAAAACGGCAAATTGTAAAAGTAGCTTTCCTGAATTGACAAATCTTAAAAGATAAGTTCCAATGGCACGCCCCACCAAAAATAAAATAAAACTTATAAATTGATAATTGGCCGCCTCTTCACTCGAAACACCAATTGCCTCAGCATACTGATAAATATACGTCCAACACATAATTTGCGCACCGACATAAAACACCTGAGCAAGTACACCATTTCTGTAATTACTGTTTTGGAACAAGCGGCTAAATGTTTCACTCAGTGGAGCCATCTCATCATCGTCCTTAGCTTGAGGCATTTTTGCTACAGCGATTAAGACAAATACTGCGATGACGATCAGTCCTAATATCACATATGGATCACGAATAACCATCAGGTCTGCCGTTCTAATCATTACTTTTTTGGCAGTATCCAGGGTGGTAAAATCTTCGATATTATCAGATTGTAGGTTTTTTAATACGAACTGTTGGGCAACTAATAACCCTAATATAAGTCCAAGTGGATTGAAGGCTTGGGCGAGATTTAATCTTTGTGTTGCAGTAGATTTATCTCCCATCGCCAGTATGTAGGGATTGGCAGTGGTTTCCAGAAAAGCCAATCCAAAAGTCAAGATGTAAAGCCCTAAGCAAAAAAACCAAAATTGCTCTGTGATTGCGGCGGGATAAAAAAGTAAAGCACCCAAAGCATAGAGTACCAGCCCGATTAATACCCCAACCTTGTAGGAATACTTTCTAACAAATAAGGCTGCTGGTAGTGCCATGCAAAAGTATCCTCCGTAAAAAGCCATTTGTACCCAAGCAGCTTGTGAATTTGATAATTCCAAAACTTTTTTAAAGGCTTGCACCATAGGATCCGTAACCGCATTGGCGAATCCCCAAAGGGCAAACAAAGAGGTGATTAATATAAAAGGTAATAATATTGACTTTGAAACAATTGTTTTTTTCATAATCTTAAGGAGTTAAAGCTCTGTCTAAATGGGTATAACCACCATCAACAAATAATAGCTCTCCAGTTGTGTGGCTGGATTTATCAGAAAGTAAAAAAACAACGGTATTGGCAATTTCCTCGGGAGTAGTCATTCTGCTTTCCAATGGGATTTTACTTTCAATTTCTTTTAGCTTTACCTGTGGATTGGGAAAAGAATTAATCCATTTTTCATAAAGTGGGGTGTAGCTTTCAGCTACAATTACGCCGTTTACCCTGACTGAGTAGGGTAGTAGCTCCACAGCCCACTCCCTAGTTAAGGCATTTCTGCCTCCGCAGGCTGCTGCATAAGCCGAAGTTCCTCCTTGACCAGTTATTGAGACTTTTGAGCCGATATTAATAATTGCCCCTTTATTTTTCTTTAAATAAGGCAAACACGCTTGTGCCATTATGTAATAATGAACAACATTTTTTTTGAGTGAGTGAACAAAATCGTCTGCATCGCCATTTTCTAATCCAACACCATCATTTACCCCAGCATTATTTACCAATCCGTGAAGGGTGCCAAATTCAGCAATTGCTTTTTCTACAGCAGTTTTTCCTTGGTCTGGATCGGTTAATTCCGCAATAGCGTAGGAACATTTCCCCCCCTTTTCTTCTATTTCTTTTACTGTGGATAAAATGCTTTCTTCATTCCTACTAACAATAAAGGGAATAGCTCCCTCATCAGCTAGAACATGGCTGATCGCATGACCGATACCTTTCGATCCTCCCGTAACTAAAATAACTTTATCTCTTAAATTTAAATCCATAGGTACTTAGAGTTTATAAAACTTGTAGGCATTACCTCCCATTATTTTATTTTTATCTGCATCCGATAGCGGTATTAGAAAGTCTTCAATGATTTCTAGAACCTGACTGTATTCCGCTGCTAATAAACAAACGGGCCAATCAGACCCGAACATTAATCGGTCTACTCCAAACGCTTTTAAAACTATTTCTAAATAGTCTTGAAAATCTGATTTTTCCCAACTTTTCCAATTTCCTTCTGTGACGAACCCCGACAATTTACAATATACATTCTTAAAACTACCAAGCGCCAAAATAGCCTTAGACCAGTCTATTATTTTTTTGTCCTTGATATAAGGTTTCGCCATGTGATCCAATACAAAAGCTTGATCAGGATTTTTATTCACCAAAGTAATTGCTTCCTCTAACTGGTTGGGATAGATTAATATATCATACGTCAAATCAAAATCCTTCAATTGAGCGATCCCCCTTTGAAAGTCATCCCGAAGCATAAAACCCTTGCCCTCAGCTTGGACGATATGCCTGACCCCCTTGAATAAAGGATTTTTGGCATAGTCATTCAGAGTGTCACCGACCTTTTGGTCACACAAGTCGACCCATCCGACAACCCCTTTTATAAATCTATTCTTCGCCGAATGATCCAAGAGAAACCTGGTCTCCTCTGTCGACTGATCGGCCTGAATAGCAACACAACCATCGATTTTATTTTTTTCTAAAATGGACTGCAAATCTTTCGGTAAGAAATCCCTTTTAATATTCAGCATAGACTCGTCTATCCATGCATCGCGAACTGGATCAAATTTCCAAAAATGTTGATGGGAATCAATTCTCACTAATCAATTTTTAGGTTATATTTCTTTTCCCACAATTTTAAAAGTCCATGCTATTTCTCCTGGAAACGTTTTGGGGATTTCGATTTTTAAACCAGTATTTTCGTCGTATCGCCATTTTAGGGGTTGATCGTGCCCCAACAACTGTATAGAACTATTTTTCTCAGGTTGAAGGTTTTTTAAGATCAATTCATTTTTTGGTTTTTCAAGAACGATAGCGTAATAATTGTCTTCATTTTTCTTTTTAGTAAAACGAATATTCTCTCCTTGCATATAGTTTTTTTCTAATTTTTGTGTAGCATAAATCGCCTCGCCATTTACGGTCAACCATTCTCCCATTTTTTCAAGACGCGTGATACTAGGATCAGGAATTAAACCTGCAGCAGTTGGACCAACATTAAGTAGGTAATTTCCGCCTTTTGCAGTGATATCAACCAAATTATGAACAAGTGTCTCTGATGATTTCCAATCCTCATCATAGGACTTAAATCCCCAGGTTTTGTTCATGGTCATACAAGATTCCCAATCCAGTGTAGAGGCCTCAGCTAAAATTTCTTGTTCAGGAGTTCCAAAATCTCCAGCATAAAACTTATCATCACGGTTCATCCCTGCCATTCCATTTCGTCCCTTATCCACACGATTATTGATAATAATACTCGGCTTCAAGCTCCGCACATATTGATATAAATCTAGCCCCATTTCGTGGGTGTAATCAGTAATCCATTCCCCATCAAACCATAGGATTTCTGGATCATAGTTATCTACTAGTTCCTTTAATTGGGGCTTGAGATAATTTTCATAATACTCCGGGAATTTTTCGTTTTTTACCCCCCTAAAATCATATTTAGGTGCACTATTTGCTTGCGCATTAGGATGATGCCAATCCATTATCGAGTGGTATAAACCAAATTTTATACCTTCTTTTTTGCAGGCTTCGGCAAGCCCTTTGAGGAGATCCTTTCCAATTGGAGCAAAATCCACCGCATCATAATTCGAAATTTTGGAATCCCAGAGTGAAAAACCATCATGATGTTTGGAGGTAATGACCAAGTATTTCATACCCGCTTTTTTCATCAACTTAGCCCAGTCTGAAGGATTGTATTCGGTTGGATTAAACTGTTTTGCATATTTTTCATATTCCTCGATAGGAATTGCACCATGCTTTTGGATCCATTCACCTATTCCATTTATTTTTTCCCCATTGTGAACCCCTGCAGGGACTGCATAAACTCCCCAATGAATAAACATTCCAAAACATGCTTCGCGCCACCAATTCATGCGTTGGTCAAAATCCTCCTTGGATTCTTTTAAATAGTCTACTGCTTCGTCTTCTTGCTCAGCCTTTTTTTGACTGTTGTTTTTACAGGAAAAACTAAATAACACCAATAGTAGCACTAACCCGTTTGTAAATAGTTTTGTTTTCATAACATTTGGTTTTAATTATACTAAGCTTTTACAGCTTGCTTTGAAACACCGAGTCCATCGATCCCCAACTCCATGATGTCTCCTGCCTTAAGATATTTTTGAGGATCAAGTCCAAGACCAACACCAAAGGGTGTTCCCGTAGAGATGACGTCTCCAGGAAGTAAGGTCATATACTCACTGATATAACTTACCAGTTTTGGAATTCCGAAAATCAAATCGGAAGTATTACTGTCCTGCATGGTTTCTCCGTTCAGCTTTAACCATAGCCTTAGATTATGAGGATTTTCAATTTCATCGGTGGTAGCCATATATGGACCCAGCGGAGCAAAGGTATCACAACTCTTCCCTTTTACCCATTGTCCTAATCTTTCTAATTGGTATTCTCGTTCACTAATGTCATTATGTAGCACATATCCAGCTACGTGTTTCATGGCATCACCCTCTGAAACATAGGAGGCTTTTGCACCAATGATAACTGCCAATTCCACCTCCCAATCTGATTTCTTGCTGTTCCTAGGGAGTATCACATCATCGTAAGGCCCAACTATGGCAGAACTTGCCTTAAAAAAAAGTACTGGTTCACTAGGGACTTCCATCCCACTTTCTTTGGCATGTTTCGCATAATTTAACCCTACGCAAACGATCTTGGAAGGTCTGGCAATAGGAGATCCCAAGCGGATTTCATTGCTTATCTCAGGGCAGTTTGACTCATTTTTTAGTAGCCATTCAGAAAGCCTTTTTGGTCCTTTTGATCCAAAAAATTGTTCATCAAAATCTTCTCCAAAAGCTGAAACGTCAAGTCTATTGCCATTGGGTAATATCACTCCGGTTTTTTCTTCTTCGGGGTTACCGAATCTAATTAATTTCATAGGGTTTTATTGGTTTAATTTCCATTTAGTTTTACAAAACCGCCGTCTATAGGGAAGTCTGATCCTGTGATAAAAGATGCCTCATCACTGCATAAATATAGAACTAAGTTGGCAACTTCTTCTGGTTTTCCCATCCTTCCAATAGGTTGCGTTTCTGAAAGATTTTCAAACATCTCCTGTTCATTGCCTGGGTAATTTTTCTTTAGATAATCATCCACAAATGGGGTATGTACCCTTGCTGGCGAGACACTATTACATCGAATACCTTCATGAATATAGTCTTTTGCGATGGCAAAAGTCATTGCGTGAACTGCTCCTTTTGTCATGGTGTAAGCAAACCTATTATTGACTGCCACGTGAGATACAATAGATGCCATATTAATGATGGCACCTCCTTTGACCTTCATTCTGGGTAAAACAGCTTTGATACAGTTAAAAACGCCCTTCACATTTACTTGGTAAAGCCGATCAAAATCTTCTTCTTCCGTTTGTTCAACGTTTCCAACAAACCCTATTCCTGCATTATTGATTAATAGATCAATCTGATCAGGGACTTCTTTTAGCGCTTCTTTTAGCGTGTCTAAGTTAGTTATGTCAGTTGTGATTGTTGAAATTCCCAGTGCAGTATTGGATTCATTTTCGTTTAAATCGATTACATATACTGTCGCACCCTGACTATTGAGTGTTTCTGCAATGGCTTTGCCTATTCCACTGCTACCACCAGTCACTAAAGCATTTTTATTATTTAAATCGAATTTCATTTCAATTATTTATGTATTGACCAATATCTTTTCCATGAAGAAACCATGACATATTAAATTTTGCAATTTTAGCCCCAGCATAATTATTTTCAAAATCACCAAATTCATAAAGTAAGTAAATAAATCCCTCACTTGGAGTGTTTTCTCTACCTACTGCAAGAGATGAGTATTTAAATTCCCCTTGATCTATCGATTTTTTTAATGGCCATGTTTTCCCACCATCGAAACTCATCCAAACATTTCCGTTTTTTCGACTACTTTCAGAATCAATATTACTAAAAATTAAAATATCCTTTTTTTTTGAGGGTAAACGGTCTAAGCCACCCATCAAACCGTAATCTGAGTTTTTTTGGCCATCTGGCAATAAATCACTAATATACATGTTATCCCATTTTTCTCCTCCATCATTGCTTGAAGCAACTAGTCTCATTTTATGATTATTCCCATCATTGTAAAAATGTCTTCTAGAATTGTAGTATAGTGAACCGTCATTTAATTCAATAATGGCAGCTTCCCCTGTCCCATTTGCGGGGAAAGGTTCACTTGTTGACCAAGTATAACCTCCATCATCACTGAAAATAGCATTGGTGTATTGTTCTTTCCACATTTTTTCTTTTGCATTAGAATACATCAATTTTCTTTGAGAACTATTCTCGACATTATAATTTCGAGATGCTCTGATCAATCTTCCCTTATACTTTCCTTTTTTTAGTGTAATTCCATGTTCGTTCATATGCATTGAAGGAATTATTCCGTTTTTATCGGGTTTGATTTTAATTGCAAATGATTCCCATGATTTTGCATTGTCTTTACTTCTAAAAGTTTTTAGCTTTGAAGGAGGGTGTTCGGCTTCAATAAATGCAATAATATCTCCTTTTTGTTCGTCAACCGTTAAACCGCCTCCATGAATTCCATCGGCAACTTTAATTACAGGACCCCATGTTTTGCCTCCATCTTCACTTCTCCTTATCATAAATTTTGTTTGACCATAGCTAGCAATAATTGATCCATCAACTGCAACTACTACATTCGGAAATCTTTCTCCAAAGAAAAGTTGTTTTATTTCAAATATTGGCTCTTCAGAAATTGACTTCAACATCCATTGATTCTGACAAACAAGAAATTGTGGTAAAAAAAAATACAATAGGATCCTTTTCATCATCTTAATTTAACGACTCAGACTTTCTTTTGAGCCATACCGGCCCAGTCTCAAAATCGAACACATCAATAGAGTCTTTCTTCATTTCAATGCTGTAACCTGGTAGGAGAGGGGGCATGTAATTTCCATTTTTAATTATAACCGGGTCAATAAAGTGTTCATGTAAATGGTCAACATATTCGATTATACGGTCATCCATTGACCCGCTTATGCAGAGGTAGTCAATCATTGATAGATGTTGTACATGTTCACAAAGCCCTACGCCCCCCGCATGGGGGCAAACAGGGATATTGAATTTTGCGGCCATCAATAAAATAGCTAGGATTTCATTAACCCCCCCGACACGACAACTATCAATTTGGCATATGCCAATAGCATTAGCTTGCATTAGTTGCTTAAAAACAACTCGATTTTGGCAGTGCTCCCCAGTGGCAACATGAATAGGTTTTACTGCTTTAGCAATTTTCTGATGTCCCAATACGTCATCTGGAGATGTAGGTTCTTCGATCCACCATGGTTTAAATTTAGCCAAATGTTTCATGTTTTCAATGGCTTCATTCACATCCCATTTTTGATTTGCATCCATCATCAACTTGATGTCATAGCCGATCTCCTCGCGAATGACTTTGCTTCTTCTGAGATCGTCTTCAAGGTCTGCGCCAACTTTCATTTTGATATGGGTGAAACCATCTTCCTTGGCTTCCCTGCAAAGCCTTCTAATCTTTTCATCGGAATACCCCAACCAGCCCGCGGAGGTTGTGTAAGCAGGATATCCGTTTTTAAGTAAATGGGTTAGGCGATCTTTTTTTCCTTTTTCCTTTTCTTTAAGAAGTGATAAAGCTTCGCTTTCAGAAATAGCATCCGTAATGTATGTAAAGTCAATACACTTGACTAATTCCTCGGGACTCATTTCAGCGATTAGTCGCCATAATGGTTTACGTTCCAATTTGGCATATAAATCCCATACTGCATTGACCACCGCACCTGTTGCCAAATGTATTACCCCCTTTTCTGGCCCGAGCCATCTTAGTTGACTGTCACTGGTAATGGTTTTCCAAAATTCCCCCATATTTTGAGTAAAGTCACTTATTTTCTTTCCGACCAACAAATAAGCAAGTGATTCGATTGCCTTTACACAAATTTCATTACCCCTACCTATCGTAAAGGTAAGTCCATGACCCTCAATATTGTCTGGATGATTTGTCTTTATAATAACATAGGCCGCCGAGTAATCTGGATCAGGGTTCATCGCATCCGAACCGTCTAAATTATCACTGGTTGGGAAACGGATATCTCTTGCCTCAACATTTGTAATTTTACAATCATTCATTATTTAGAGGAGAATTATAAAAAATAGGAATTAAAACTTCATTTCTTCTGTTGATAAAATTATAGGGACCATCGTAAACCAAAATCACTGGCTCTCCTGAAACATTAATTTCAGCATCCTTTAGCATTTTTTGTAATTGTAATGTGTAGCTTCTTTCTTTAGATTCATTTGTGAAGCCCGAGTATTGAATAGCAGCGAAATATCCGCTTTCTCCTTCAAATACCTCTAAATTGAGATCATTTGGTTGCGGTGCATTGTTAATATTGAATTTTTTGGGTAAAACGAATGCCATAGAATTTTCACTTTGACTTTTTTTAATATGTACTGGAGTTGTCATTGCAATTTTGGTGTTAGTGCTATTTCCCCCTGAGATATAATTAAAAAGCTTTCCAAAACCACCACCTGGATTTTTTGACTGATACTTTGCCATCATTATGGGAGGGTAATGCCTTATTTCACAATCGGCTATATTTTTAACAACTTCATAGGGCTGTGTTTCGGTTTGGGCCATTACAATTGATGTGGTTGTTAGTAAAACTAGAAAAATTCTGAGTAAACTTTTTTTATTCATTTAATAAATAGTTTAAATCCATATTTAAGAATGTTGACAAGTGGTTTAACATTAAATTGGGGGTATAAAAAAAATATTGAAGCCATGGCTATTGGTTTTACACTAGCACGAAATTTAACATTTTCACGGCTTAAATGACGTTTTCTAAATATAAAAAAATAATCCATCACAGCATTATTTCCACTACATTTTAGTAAATAAAAATATTTACATTAAGATTTATCTTATTATTGTAAATAGAAAATTTAAAGCAACTTAACATCAAAATAATTATGACATCAGTACTCCAACAATTGGACTGGGTAGTTTTAGGAATTTATTTTTTAGCACTAATAGGTGTTGCCTTTTGGGTGTTTTTTCAAAAAAATAAAAATACAGAAGATTATTTTCTAGCAGGACGAAATGTGGGGTGGTTTGTCATTGGTGCATCAATTTTTGCATCAAATATTGGTTCAGAACACGTTGTAGGTTTGGCAGGTACTGGTTTTGAGTCAGGAACTCCAATGGCACATTATGAACTCCACGCATGGATTGTATTGCTTTTAGGTTGGTTGTTTTTACCATTTTATATTAGAAGCGGCGCTTTTACGATGCCTGAGTTTTTAGAAAAAAGATTTGACAGCCGTTCACGTTGGTTTCTTTCCGTATTTTCCCTAATGGCTTATGTTTTAACGAAGGTTTCCATTACCATATATGCTGGAGGTATAGTCGTATCTGAGTTGTTAGGAATCCCCTTTTGGTATGGTGCTATAGGAATTGTAATTTTTACAGGAATTTATACCGTCATAGGTGGATTAAAAGCCGTAATATATACTGAAACTTTACAAACAATAGTATTGATTTTTGGCTCTATCATCATTACGGTACTGGGTTTACAAGAAGTTGGAGGTTGGGGACAACTTCGCGAGACGGTAACAGCAGTGAGTCCAGACCATTTTAATATGTGGCGCCCCATGAATGACCCTCAATTTCCATGGACAGGATTGCTTATTGGAGGAACAATAGTAGGTATTTGGTACTGGTGTACAGATCAATATATTGTTCAAAGAACACTGGCAGCTAACAATATAACTATTGCGAGAAGGGGGGCTATTTTTGGAGCTTATCTAAAGTTATTACCCATATTAATATTTTTAGTACCTGGGATCATTGCATTCGCATTGACCCTTCAACAGCCTGAAGTTTTTCAAGTAACTAAGGCAGACCGTGCTTTTCCGATGTTGGTTAAAACCCTATTGCCAGTTGGTTTAAAGGGGCTTGTAGCAGGGGGGTTGATGGCAGCCTTGATGAGTTCGTTGGCCTCCGTTTTTAACTCCTGTTCCACAATATTTACCATTGATATCTACAAAAAAATTAGACCAGACAAGTCCGAGGAGTCATTGATTAGAATTGGTAAAATTGCTACCGCAATTATTGTTGTATTAGGGATAATTTGGATTCCCATCATGGAAAAAATTGGTGGAGGTGTGATGTATCAATACCTTCAAAATGTACAATCTTATATCGCTCCTCCCGTCACGGCTGTATTCTTGCTCGGAATTATATGGAAAAGAGTTACTTCAGATGCTGCCATTACTACTTTAATCAGTGGATTGATTTTACTCATTTTAAGGTTAGGTACCGAAATTTATTTTCAAGAAGAAATCTTGACTGGGGCTGAAGTCTCAGGGATTGCCTTTGCCTTTGCTACGATCAACTTTGCCCACATGGCGATATTCATGTTTATCTTTTCAGTGTTTTTATGTTTCGTTGTAAGTCTGGCGACAGCCATACCAGATTATGCTAGAATTGAAGGGTTATCTTTCGGTACCATGACTGCTAAGATGAAACAAGAGTATCGAGGATCTTTTAATACAACTGATTTGGTATTATCTCTTGTACTTGTTGGTATGGTTGTCTCAATTTTATTGTATTTTACAGGTTGAAAACCAAATTTTAACCAATGAAAAAATATGTTTTGTCCTTGGATGCGGGAACTACCAGTTCAAGGGCAATTCTTTTTGATATAAAAGGAAATCAAGTTGCGGTTACCCAACAAGAATTCACTCAGATTTTTCCAAAAAAAGGCTGGGTGGAGCACGACCCAAATGAAATTTGGATTACCCAATTAAATGCTATCAAAAATGTAATGAAAAAAGCCTCCATTAATTCGGAGGAAATTGATTCCATTGGCATAACGAATCAAAGAGAAACGACCATAATTTGGGATAAAAAGACAGGTCAACCTGTCTATAATGCTATAGTTTGGCAGGACAGACGTACCGCTAAAATTTGTGAGGAATTAATTGCGGAGGGAAAAGAAGAGCTTTTTTCTTCCAAAACTGGATTGATTGTTGATGCCTACTTTTCTGGCACCAAGATCAAATGGATTTTATCCTCCCAGCTGAAACTGAAGGAACGAGCCCATAGAGGAGAACTCGCTTTTGGAACTGTTGATAGCTGGTTAATTTGGAAATTGACTGCAGGTAATAAACATGTTACTGATGCCACCAATGCAAGTAGAACGCTTATCTACAACATTCATAACGGAGAATGGGATAGAACACTATTAGAAATTTTGGATATTCCTGAAAAATTATTACCCCAAGTTGTTAATTCCTCAGAGGTGGTTGGAATGACTTCGTCCTCACTTTTTGGTGGTGAAATTCCTATAAGTGGTATTGCTGGAGATCAACAAGCAGCCCTGTTTGGTCAAATGTGCCTCAATCCAGGAGAGGTAAAAAACACTTATGGTACCGGGTGTTTTTGTATTATGAATACAGGAAGTAAAGCAGTGGTATCCAAAAATAAAATGTTGACCACCATTGCTTGGAAAATAGACAATAAATATACCTACGCTATAGAGGGAAGTGTCTTCACTGCAGGGGCATTGGTTCAATGGCTGAGAGATCAAATTAATATGATAGACTCATCTGATGAGATAGAGGCGTTGGCAGCATCTGTGGAGGATAGTGGAGGAGTTACTTTTGTTCCGGCATTATCTGGTCTTGGAGCTCCATATTGGGATCCTCATGCAACAGGTGCCATTATGGGCATTACCCGTGGGACAAATAAGGCACATATTGCTCGAGCTAGTCTAGAGGCTATTGCATTACGTTCAAGAGACATTATCATTGAAATGCAAAAAGATGCTGGAATTGAATTTTCTAACCTCAAAGTTGACGGTGGAGCAAGCAATAATAACTTATTGATGCAAATACAAGCAGATTTGTTAAACGCAACCGTAATTCGCCCAAAAATTACAGAAACTACTGCTTTGGGAGCCGCTTTCTTGGCAGGCTTGGCAACCGGTTTTTGGAAATCCACAACAGACTTAAAAAAACTCTGGAAGGAAGATCGCTTTTTTGTGCCTCAACCTGATATTAAAACTGAGAGCATAATTAGGCTTTGGAAAGATAGAGTTTCTAGAATTTTATCTTAAGCCATGAATAGGTCAAAATATTTAGAGGATATTGCTAACACCAAACTTTGGGATGTCATTATTATCGGTGGAGGCGCAAGTGGCTTAGGCGCTGCGGTTGATGCAGCCCAAAGGGGCTACAAGACACTGCTGTTGGAAAAAAATGATTTTGCTAAGGGGACTTCCTCAAGAAGTACCAAACTGGTTCATGGGGGCGTTAGGTACCTACAAAATGGAGATATTTCTCTTGTTATTGAAGCCTTAAAAGAAAGGGGAATAATGAAAAGAAATGCTCCACACATGGTCAAAGACATGAGTTTTGTAATTCCATTTTACGATTGGTGGAACAGTCCTTTTTATGGTTTGGGTTTAAAGGTTTACGATATGATGGCGGGAAATTTAGGTCTTGGCCCTTCTGAACTTTTAAATAAAAAAGAAACCATAGCACTTATTAATAATGTTAAAAAGGAGGGACTTCGTGGAGGTGTAATCTATCACGATGGTCAATTTGACGATTCCAGGATGGCAATAAGTTTAGCGAGAACCGCTCACGAGCTCAACGCCACTTTGTTGAATTATATTCAAGTCAATGGCTTTATCAAGAATAAAGGTTTGATAACTGGAGTAAAAGCTTTAGACACGGAATCAGGTAAAAATTATAAGATCAAAGCCAAGGTAGTTATTAATGCTACTGGGGTGTTTAGCGATAATATTATTCAAATGGATCAACCCGATGCGAATCCTATGATTCGCCCCAGTCAAGGGGTTCATTTGGTTTTAGAAAAAGAATTTCTCGATGGGCCACACGCCATTATGATTCCCCACACTACTGATGGTAGGGTGCTTTTCGCAGTCCCTTGGCATAAATATGTTGTGGTTGGAACCACCGACACACCTATTGATAAAACCTTAGAGGAACCCCGTCCCTTAAATCAAGAAATAGACTTTATTCTTACCAATGCTGGTCAGTACATGACCAAAAAACCCAAACGTAAAGACGTAAAGAGTGTTTTTGCTGGTCTACGCCCATTGGCTGCCAATCAAGGTGGTGAAACTCAAACCAAAGAGATTTCTCGCCACCACAAGGTAAATGTCTCTACCTCTGGATTAATAAGTGTTTTGGGTGGTAAATGGACCACTTATCGTAAAATGGGAGAAGATGCGATCAATACAGCCGCAATTGTGGGTGGCTTGAGAGAGGTAAAATGTCGAACTAAAAAACTTAAACTTGCTGGGTATGATGAGAACATAGATTTTACGGATCCTTTACATGCTTATGGTTCAGATGCCAAAAAAATTACCGCTATGGGAAAAGCTGGGGATAACACTTCATTATCAAATAAATTTTACATCAGTAAAAACTTGATACTATGGTCTGTTCAAAATGAGATGGCAATTCATTTAGAGGATGTTTTGGCACGGCGAATAAGATGTTTATTTTTGGATGCAAATGAAACGCTTGAGATTGCACCCCAAGTGGCAAAAATAATGGCGAAAGCATTAAATAAAGATAAATCTTGGATAAAAAAGGAATTAAGTAAAACCAATGAATTAATTAAAAACTACACCTTATGACTATTGATCCCTACATTGCAGAGTTTATAGGAACCTTTATCCTCCTATTATTGGGAGAAGGCGTTAACGCTAATGTTAATTTAAGAAAGACCACCGCTGAGGGGCAAACCCCTTGGGTGCTAATAACTAGTGCTTGGGGTTTTTCAGTTTTTGTCGCTGTTTTCATCACTGGTCAGTTCAGTGGTGCGCATCTCAATCCTGCCGTTACTCTCGGTTTTGCTGTAGCTGAGAAGTTCTCATGGGCACTTGTTCCTGGTTATGTAATTGCTCAATTGCTAGGAGCAATACTGGGAAGTTGGGTCGCCTATATTATTTATATAGACCATCACAGACTAACAACTGACGAAGCTGCAGTGAGAAGCGCTTTTTGTACTGCTCCTGCAATCAGAAACTTTAAAAATAATTTCTTCAGTGAATTGGTCGGCACCTTTGTATTGGTTTTTGGTGCCCTGTTTATTGCTATTCCCAATATAGAAATTAGTGGTGTTGAGGTCACCAGTTTTGGTTTAGGTGCCTTAGAGGCATTACCCATTGGGATTCTTGTTTGGGTGATTGGCTTGGGGCTAGGAGGGACTACAGGCTATGCGATTAATCCAGCTCGGGATCTTGGCCCTAGATTGGTTTATCAATTGATTCCCAGAAAAAATAAAGATGCAGATTGGTCCTACGCTTGGATTCCAGTTATAGGTCCATTTGCAGGAGGTATTGTTGCTGGGATTTTATATTTTATTTTATCCTAAGGATTAGTCAGAACTTCCCTTACTCGTTCGGGGAAATCTGTGATAATTCCATCAACATTCAAGGAGATCATCATTGCTATATCATCTTTTTTATTGATAGTATAGGGATACACTTTATATCCAGACTGCTGAATTATTTTGATGTTTACTGGATTTAATGATTTAAAATTAGGATTGATTGCCACTGCTTTAATTTGTCCAGCCATGGGAAGCGCGTCGAGTGGGTCGGCATCGGTTAAAACCGCAATGGGCACTTCCTTGTTCAGTTCATAAAAATCACTTAATTCACTCCAATCAAAACTGGAAATAATAAATTTTTCAGCCGTCCAATTATCTTCTTTAATGTAAAGCTCAATCATTTGATGCGTCAGCTTGGCTGTTTGACTCCCCTTAAGTTCAATATTCAAAAATACCTTCCCGTCGATTAAATCAAGTACTTCATTTAAGGTAGGAATTTTGTAATTATTCAACACCTTGATTTTTCTGATTGAATCTAAGTTCATTGCCTCTATGTAGCCAGAAATTCCAGTTAAGCGTTGCATACTTTTATCGTGGAAAACTACCAATTCGCCAGACTTACATTTGAAAACATCGATTTCTATTCCATCTACTCCTAATTCCATTGCTTTTTCTATCGATTCAAGTGTGTTTTCCACAATATGTCCTTTAGCTCCTCGATGACCAATGATCAGGGTAGCTTTAGATTTAGTGCATTGAGTCAATGTAAGTGTTATCAAAATTGTTAAGATTGTTATTTTCATAAATGCTGGTCTAAACATTAAATCATTATTTAATTAAATTTATTTAAAATTAATGATATGGTCTTTCAAAAAGAAATCACACTTCCATCCTTTCCCCGAGGTTTTCATTTAATTACCCATCATATTAAAAAAGAATTACCAGAAATGACAGGAGTGGTCAATGTTTTCATCAAGCATACTTCTGCGAGTTTGACGATTAACGAAAATGCGGATCCAACAGTGAGGATCGATTTCGAGACACATTTTAATGAATTGGTACCTGAAACGGCAAATCATTTTCTTCATACACTGGAGGGGTCAGACGATATGACTTCTCATATTAAAAGTAGTTTGCTAGGCAGTAGTGTAGCTATGCCAATTAATAATGGAAATCTAGTTTTAGGAACTTGGCAAGGAATATATTTGTGTGAACACAGAAATAATGGAGGGTCGAGGCGATTGGTTATTACTGTTGTTGGTGCCTAAATCAATTTTTTATCGGCAATAAAATCTCAATTTTTTAAATCAAACTAATTGATAATACCATCAATAAAAAATAAACTAAATTGCTGCGGTAGATTTTAAAACCAAAAACGATGAATTTAAATTTTCAAAACATTGTTACTTGCCTCTTATCTGGAATTTTGTGCCTGATTTTTTATTCCTGCACTACTAAAACAGATCAAACAGCGCTTCAACCCAACATGATTGTCTTTATTGCAGACGATGTGAGTTGGGACGATTTAGGATGTTATGGAAACGATCAGGTGGAGAGTCCAAATATAGATGCACTAGCCAATGAGGGAATAATTTTTAAAAACGCTTATCTCACTACAAGTTCATGCAGTCCTAGCCGAAATTCTATTATTACAGGTCGTTACCCACATAATACAGGTGCTGCAGAATTGCACAGCATGCCACCAATGGAAATGATCTCATTACCGGAAATTCTAAAATCTGATGGATACTATACCCTTCAGGCAGGAAAATTTCATATGGGAGATTATGCTATCAGAGGGTTTGATGAAATTCATAGTGATAGAAAAATTAACGGTCATGGTGGGGAGGCGTATTGGGTAAATGCAATTGAAAATGCACCGGATGACAAGCCTTTCTTTATGTGGTTTGCCTCACACGATGCCCATAGAGGTTGGGCAGAAAATCAGTTTACAGGTACACATAAACCAAACGAAATTGAAGTACCTGAATATCTTGTTGACGGTCCAAAGACACGTTTAGATTTGGTTAACTACTTTGATGAAATTAGCCGATTTGACTATTACATTGGTGAGGTCATCAAAAAGCTCAAAGAAAAGGGTAATTATGAAAACACAATTATTATTGTTATGGCTGACAATGGAAGACCTTTTCCACACAGTAAAACTCGGGTTAATGATCAAGGAGTAAAAACACCTTTTGTAGTGCATTATCCCAAACTTACTGCCTCCAATAATTCAGTGACTGAAAGTTTAATAAGTGCTGTTGACATTGCTCCCACATTAATTGATTTCGCAGGAATTGAGCCTCTAGATCACTTTCAAGGCGTTAGTTTTAAAAACCTACTTTTGGAACCTAGTCAAAAATTCAGAAACTATGTTTTTGCAGAACATAATTGGCATGATTACGAGGCTTTTGAGCGGATGGTTAGTAATGAACGTTATATGTATATAAAAAATGAGAGACCTCAATTTTCTCAGCAGGGACCATTAGATGCGGTCAACAGTCCCAGTTATACTGAGCTAAAACTGGCACTGCTGGATGGCAGCATTACTGCGCGGCAGTCTGATATTTTTATGGCGCCACGGCCTAATGAGGAACTTTATGATTTGATCGCTGACCCTTATCAATACAATAATTTGATGATGGGTGATGATATTCCTCAGGTATATAAGGAATTAAAACAAAAGTTAGCTGAATGGACCACAGCAACAGCTGACGACTTGCCCGATAACATTACCAAAGATTGGTACTTACGCGAACCTGTTGGAGCCAACGAAAAAGATCCAGATGGAAAGCGAAAAACCAATAAAACCTCCAATTATGATATTAGAAATGAAATGCCTGGATCTGCCACGAATGCAACAAAAATTAATGCCAAAGGCCCTTTTTAAAATTTTAAACTGACTAAAATGAAATATATAATTATTCCAGCCCTCCTCTTTTTATTTTCCTGTTCACCCAAACCAACCACAACAGACCACCCCAATTTTATTTTTATTCTTGCTGATGATCTTGGCTATGGAGAATTGGGGGTTATGGGCCAACAATTAATTGAAACGCCTAACCTAGATGCTCTTGCAAAAGCGGGTATGATCTTATCAGATCATTACAGCGGTGCTCCAGTATGTGCGCCTGCACGTGCAGTTTTGATGACTGGACTTCATGCAGGTCACAACCCGGTAAGGTCCAACAGCGAATGGGGGGAAAGAGGCGATGTGTGGAGTTTCAAGTCTATGTTTGAAGATTCTAATCTCGAAGGTCAACGACCGATGCCAGACTCGATACGAACGGTTGCAAATATTTTAAAAGCCAACGGATATAAAACCGGAATGGTTGGTAAATGGGGTCTTGGAGCACCTAATACCACGAGTATTCCAAACAATAAGGGATTTGATTTTTTTTATGGCTATAATTGCCAACGCCAAGCACACAACCTCTTTCCATCGCATTTGTGGCGAAACGGTGAGCGACATATTCTCAACAATACCATCGTTAATAAAGGGAAATTATCGGATCAGCTAGATCCGAATGATGAAGATAGTTATGCGATATATCATCAAAATGATTTCGCGCCGACTTTAATGCATAATGAGGCAATGGCATTTTTAGATCGAAATAAAGAAAATAAATTTTTTCTTTATTATGCCAGTCCACTTCCTCATTTACCGCTTCAGGCTCCAAAAAAGTGGGTTAATTATTACAGGGAAAAGTTTGGTCCCGAATCGCCATATATCGGCAATGCTGGTTATTTTCCAAACTTTACACCAAGAGCGACTTATGCAGCAATGATTTCTTATTTGGATGAGCAAGTAGGTGAATTGGTCGCCAAACTTAAAGAAAATGGTCAATACGAGAATACGCTAATTGTTTTTTCTAGTGATAACGGCCCCACGAGCAAAAATGAACAAGTGGCTATTGAATTCTTTAATAGTACAGGGATTTTTGTCAACTCAAAACATACTGTTAAAGGAAATGTAAATGAGGGAGGAATTAGAGTGCCTACTTTTGCAACTTGGCCAAAAAAGATAGAGGCTGGCACCCGTTCAGATCACCCAAGTGCTTTTTACGATTATTTTGCTACCGTTTGCGATATCATTGGTGCCAAGCCTGATTATAAAATTGATGGGATTAGTTATTACCCTACATTAATAGGGGAGCAGCAAGAGCAACATGAGTTTCTGTATTGGGAATTTCCTGCCGCTACTGGGCAACAAGCCATTAGGATGAATCAGTGGAAGGGCTTCAAAAAGCAACTTTTCAAGGGCCCCGCAGAACTCGAGTTATATAACCTCGATGACGATCCGAAAGAGTTGAACAATCTAGCCAATCAACATCCTGAAATTGTTGAAAAAATGGAATTATTAATGCAGTCTGCTCACACTAAGGCTTCGATTAAGAAATTCAATATTCCAGTTTTGGATCAGTAATATTGGCTACTCAATAGTTTTTTCAAAATCGGAGGGATTGACCCACCCCGCATTTATTGAATCACCATTGGTATATCTCTGGAAGAAATTTCTACTGCCTTTATTTGCATAGGTATAGTTGTCAAATACATCGCCATTTCCCATGACTCTAGGGTCTTTTTGGGCGGTTAAATCTTCCATTAGGGATTTTCTTAAGCTCTGTTTAGTAACAGCATAAGCCTTGTCTTGTGCTAGATCAACAAGACATCTGGGATCATTTTCCAAATCATATAAGGTTTCCTCGGGTCTTTTGCCAAAGGCGTAGTTCCAAAATTGATCAGTAATCCCTTTTCTTTTGAGGTCTAAAATTTCGGTCTTGGTCGGGCTTCCATCCGTATTGAGATAACCAGTTTCGGGATTCCCGGCAGGCCAGCGTTCAGGTTTAAAATTTAAACTATAGAAATAACGCCCCGCTAGAATTGCACGAACCGGATAACCTTGGTCATTTTCTCTTCCTACATCATGTCGCTCTTTGCCAACAATCATGTGATCTCTTTTTTGAATATTCGATTGATTGTTAAAAACGCTTTTCCAACTGACTCCAGAAAATTCTGCCATATCGTGTTTTTCGGTAGAAATTCCGGCCAAATCCAAAAAGGTGGGCGCAAAGTCTGAAAAACTAAAGTAATCGTCTATGACTCTACCCGGATTTTTGATTCCCGCACCCCAGCGTATTGCCAAGGGTAATCTGTTGTCGTCCGGATAGACCTGCCCTTTCACTCTAGGAAAAGGCATACCATTGTCAGAGGTAACTACAATGATGGTGTTTTCTAAAAGACCTCTCTTCTCGAGTTCATTTATGATCTCAATTAAATGAACATCAAAATATTCAATTTCAAAGGCGTAATCGAGCATGTCGGTTTTAACATTCTTTGAGTTGGGCCAATATTCCGGTACTTTTTCAATTTGTTCAATTTGTTTTTTTCCAACTTTTATTCCAGCTTGATACTCATATCGACGATGAGGTTCTAGCCCTCCAACCCAAAAAAAGAATGGCTGCTCGTCTTTGATTTCGTCTAGAAAAAATTTAAAGTTTTCGGCATAATCAATATTACTAATAAACGCTGCAGGAGGATTCGTTTTTATGGCACTGTAATCCATTCCTATTAAATCTCTTTTAGCACCATCTTTCATTGCTATTCCTGGAGACCATCCTTTACCTGTTTTTCCAGTTTTATATCCTTTGTTTTTTAGTACTTCAGGAAAGGTGGTAAACTTTTCTGGAAAAAAAGGAACATGATTGGTCGCTTCCTCCAGCAGCCAGCTGTTTCTTCCAGTCAGAATACTTGACCTTGAGGGGGAACACTTTGCATTGGTAGTAAAGGCATGATTAAACAATAAACCTTCTTGGGCAATCCGATCAAAGCCTGGTGTATTGATCCATGATGTGCCATAAATACTTGTGTGTGGGTAGGATTGATCATCAGAGATAACAAAAAGTATGTTGGGCGGGGTATTTTTTTTGAGATCACACCCAAAAATTAACATCAATAAAATAGCGTAATATTTTGTCATTGATTTTTTTGAAAAATAAAAGTTAAATATACATAAATCTAATTCCAGTTTAATGAACCAATTTAAGTTTCGAACATCAAATAAAACACATATCAAATAGTGGCTACAAAATTTGTTAATAAATGT